>CAIRBY010000894.1 GCA_903876865.1 uncultured Acidobacteriia bacterium | reverse complement strand
GTTGGGAAGCGCCAAGATCGGTATCGAAGACAAGCAGGTAATCGATGCCGCGGCGCTTGAGTTCGGCGGTGATGGCGCGCCGCAGGCCGAGCGGAGGGGCAACTTCAGCGGTGGTGGGCGACGCTGCCAGGGAGTGCCAGCCACCGGAGGAATCCAGGCCTTGCAATTGGAAACGGGCCGACCATTGGTTGGGCGCACCTTCCATCAGTACCGATTCGAGCGCGAGACTCGCGTGAAACTCCACCTGCACAAACTGGGCGGGGCGCAGGGTCTCTCCACACATCCAGAAGGTCGCGAGCGAGTTATCGAAGGCGTCCTGAATCGTCCAGGGGTAGGGTTCGGCGTGGAGACGCCACGAGGATGCGCGCTTCAGTTCACGCGCGCCATCGAAGAGGCGTAGTTCGTGGATGCTCCACATCTCAGATGGCGTCTCGGCTGGCGCTTCGGCTGTCTGCACGATGCGGACACCGTAGAGTTCCTGGCGCGGGAAGGCGAGGCGTAGATTCCAGGTGGGCGCATATTCCGGAGCAAGTCCGGCCCAGAGGATCTTTCCCGCGATCTGATTGGCGGCGGACTGGTATTCGACGCGGATGTGGCGCGAGGTATAGACCTCGGGAATGGGCACGAAGGTGAAGACGGTGGAACCGGGAGCGGTGCGCTGTTCGATCAGGCGGTCGATGGGGTAGTGGATGAGGCGGAGGTTGAGGAAGTCCGCGGCGGGACGAAGGCGTAAGGCCTCGCGCCACGGGATTCGGGTGAGCCTCCAGGCATCGAGGTGGGAGTAGCGGGGAATCACAGCGGGCCAACTGAGGACGGCGTGCAGCACGGCGATGGCGATGGCGAGTTGCGGAACAGCGCTGAGGGCGAGGGTGCACGCAAGAGCGAGGAACGGCAGGGGCGGAAGGAGGAAGCGCGTGGCGATATTACTGAAGTAGGTCAGGCTGAAGACCAGCGCGGCGAGCAGGAGTTGCCTGCCCTCGCGGCGGCGCAGCGCCAGGAGGGCGAGAGGCGCGAGCAGAAAGACCGGACCGAGCAGGCCGGAAATTGAGCCGTAGGTCGTTACCTGCATCGGAATCTCCCAGCGGGAATGCAGCATATACATCGCGAGCATTTTCCGATAGGAGGCCTCGAAGGCGACGGTCACATAGGGGTTGGGAAATTCGCGGTTGTAGAACGGGGCGAGGGGATTTTGCAGGTAAATCCAGTTCTTGAGCAGCCACGGCACGACCGGAACCGCGGCTGCGGCGAGCACGGGGATCACGGCCTTGCGCTGTTTGAGCAGGATGAAACCGGTAGTGTAGGCAATGGCGGGCCATGCGGTATATTTCGCGGAGAAGGCGAAGCCGGCCATCAGACCGACGGCGAGGAGTAGGCGCGGGGAGCGCGATTCGTCCCATAACTGAAGAAGGTAGAAGAGGGTGAAGGCGATGGCGGCGAGGGCCACGTCGATGTAGGCGCTGGCGGCATCGATGCCGACCACGGGACTGGCGAAGACGAGGAAGGCGGCGAGCGTTCCGGCGAGGGGAACGCCGCGATGGCGGGCGTAGGAGAAGATTTGCCAGGCGAGGGCGAGTAGGAAGGTGAGGTGCACTAGCGCCGCGGCCGAATGGCGTCCGAAGGCGAAGGCAAAGAGGAAGAGCATCTCGACTGCGGCCGGCAGAGCGGCGTAAAGATTGTCGGTGATGGGGACGAAGCCATGCTCGCGCAGATAGCGCGCGACCAATCCCAGGTGATAGCCGGAGCCATCGGGACTGATTTCGGGGGCCATGGCGTTACAGAGGTAGAGGACGAAGAAGGCGGCGAAGGGAAGGAGCCACCAGTGCGCCCGCGGGCGCGGGAAGCGCGGAGGCTCCGCCACCAGCAGCGCGGTGCCGAGGGCGAGGAAGAGCAGCGGGTAGGCGCAGTGAAGTGCGCAGAGTGCGAAGACGAGGAGGCTGAGGATGCAGCTTCCGGTGACGAAGCGGAGAGCGGGATCGCGGGAGGTATCGCGGAGCAGAAGCGTGCCGGCCGCGTGACAAGCGCCCGCGGTGAAGATCGCGCCGAAGAGGATCGCCAGCGGTTCCATGGGCGCTACTCCGTGAATCCGGCGCGAGAGAGGATGAAGCCGAGATGGGCCCCATCATCGGGCGAGATCCATACGGGATGGGGATCAATGGCAATGAAGTTGAGGGCGCCGGGATGGATCATGGCGGGTGGCACCGGATGAGAATACGAGTGCTGGCCGGCCTGATCGTAACGGATGCGATCGAGCGCTTGGCCGTTGAGGGAAATGCTGAGAGTGACGGGGCCGGTGTGGCGGAACGTGTCTTGCGGGAGGGTGAACTCCAGGGAGAAGCGCAGGTCCGGCAGGGCGGGCACAAAGAAGCGGAGGACGGGATGGTCGTAGGTCCAGCGCCAGGTGCCGGGGCCATGATCGGCGACGCCGCTGACGAGGTAATCGGCGGCATTCGAATCGGCCATGGAGAAGAAGTTGCCGGGGCCGGCGAGCGGGATGGAAGCGAGTGCGGCGTGTTGCGCGGGAGGCGCGAAGGATTCCGGAAGGCGCGCGCAGGAGGCGCAGAGGCCGAGAGAGAGCAGTGCCGGAAGCAGGGAGCGCGTCACAGATCCCGATTGTAGCAATCGCGGAATTGAGGCAAGCGGTCGAGGGCGGAAATGACGAAGGCGGCCGGCGGGGTACGATCCCTCGCCGGCCGCCTCGATGGGCGGGATATCGGGCGGATCAACTCTTCTTAGCCGGCGGGTTTTCTACGGTGAGGTTGTTGACTACGGGGCCAAAACTCAGGCTCGACGCGGCGCGAATCGAGGCAATCTGTTTATCCATGGCGGTGGAGACGGAACCGGTCAAGGTGACGCGTCCATTTTCCACGATGATGTGGATGGCGGGCACGGCGCCCATGGCATAGCGCGAGAGTGAAGGGTCATAGTAGATGGCGCGCGCAACTTGCAGGCGCAGGCGGTCATCGAACGGAGACATGGGCAGCACCTTCAACTGATTGGTGACGGCGGAGACGCCGGGCACGCGTTGCACGAGGCGCTCCAAATCGGCGCGTTTATAGGGCTGGTTGACGGAACCCTCCAATTCCACGCTGCCGTTGTCGACGCGAAAGGAGATGTCGTCCCACAGCGTGTAGTTCGCATACATCAGAATCTGATGACGAATGCTCTTGGCAAGAACGGCATCGGATGGATCGGGAGCGGACTCCTTGGTCGCGGCCAGAGCGCAGGACGCGATGAGAACCGTACCCAGAATTGCGTTGCTCAGAAGAGTTCTTCTCATTGTGTTTCTCCCTCTGCCTATATAAACGTGGCTGGTGGAGAATCGGTGTACGGGTTTTTGTAAAGACTCAGTAAAGGGTACGAAGTCTGCCGCGAGCCCAGCAGGCGTGCTCGGCGATCATGGGGTCGGGACTCGCGGCGAGGCGTTCCAGATCGGGCGCGAAATGCATTTGCCCGCTATTGCCCATGGCGATGGCGACGCTGCGCAGGAAGCCGGCATAGCGCGCGCGAGAGATGGGTGTGGCGCGGAACATCTCGCGGAACTCGGCCTCGGTGAGAGCGGCCATCGCATCCAGGCGCGGCGCGAAATGCGCGGGAGCGAAGGCCGGGTCACCAGTGACGGGCGCGCGTCCATTCCAGGGACAGACGTCCTGGCAGATGTCGCAACCGAAGACGTGGGCGCCCATGAGATCGCGCAGCGGTTCGGGAATCGACGCGCGCGATTCGATGGTGAGGTAAGAGAGGCAGAGGGCGGAATCGATGCCACGGCCAGGCAGGATGGCGGCGGTGGGACAGGCTTCGACGCACCGCATGCAGGTTCCACAGCGGTCTGGCGGGGGCGCGTCCGGCGCGATTTCCAGGGAGACGAGCAGTGAGCCGAGAAAGAACCAAGAGCCTTGCTGTTGATTGATCAGGCAGGTATTGCGGCCGATCCAACCGAGGCCCGCGATGCGCGCATAGGAGCGTTCCAGAAGCGGAGCGGTATCGACACAGATGCGCGAGCGGTAGGTGGCGCCGTTGTGTTCGCGTAGGCGCGTATCGAGTTGCGTAAGCGCGCCGCGCAATACGTCGTGGTAGTCCTCGCCCCAGGCATAGCGGGAGATCCAGGCGCGTTCGGAATCGTTGAAGCGGGTGGAGTGGGGGAGCGGTGTCTGATACAACTTGCCGGTGCAGATGATGGAGCGGGCTTCGGGCAAGAGGTTGCGGGGATCGTCGCGGACGAGGGCACGGTGGTCGATGAGGTAGCGCATCTCCGCGGCGAAGCCGGAAGCGACCCAGGCGTGGTAGCGGGCGCGATCGTCAACGGGCAGGGCGGCGGCGACTCCGGCGAGTTCGAGACCGCACTCGCGCGCGAGTTCGCGGATGCGCTGCGATGTCAAATCTCCAGGCCCACCTGGCGCATCAGCTCGATGGCGTTGCTCTTCTGCACGATGCCGGGACGCATGTGGTAATCGAAGTGAATCTGGCCATTTTCGATCTGATCTTCGAAGTGCACGTTGCAGGCGCTCTGGCCCAGGTTCTCGGCGATTTCGGCGAGGGCGAGATCGTGAGTGGTGATGAGGCCGATGGCTCCGCGCTGCACGAGGCCGCGCACAAGGGCTTCGGCCCCGATGCGGCGATCGTGCGAGTTGGTGCCATTGAGGAACTCATCGATGAGGAAGAGCACGGGCAGCGGGCCGGAAGTCTGGTCGAGGATCTGGCGGAGGCGGAGGATCTCGGCATAGAAGCGGGAGACGCCGCCCTGGAGCGAATCCGTGAGGCGTATGGAAGCGCCAACGGCGAGCGGCGAAAGGCGGAGGCTTTGGCCGCGGATGGGCGCGCCTGCCTGGGCGAGCACGGCATTGACGCCGAGGGTGCGGAGCATGGTGCTCTTGCCGGACATGTTGGAGCCGCTGACGACGAAGAGTTGGAGTGCGCCGCCGATGCAGATGGAGTTGCGCACCACTTTATCTTCGGGAAGGAGCGGATGGCCGAGGGCTTCGGCTTCGAACCACGGACCCTTGGCGACGAATTCCGGGAACGGGTCGGCGGGGTGTTCGTAGGCATGGCTGGCGAGCGAACAGAGAGCTTCCATCTCTCCGGCAGCGTGAAGCCAGCGGCGGACAGCGGGCCCGGAGTGGGCGCGCCAATCTTCCACGGAGAGGGCGAGGTGCGGCGTCCACAAGACGAAGGGTTCGAGGATTCGCACGAAGACGTTATCGCGCGAATCGAGATACTCGACCAGATGCTTCAGGCGGGCGAGGCGGCGGGAGGGCGGTTCACCTTCGGAATCGAGGGAGGCGCGGAGGGTGCTCAGGAGGGGCGATTGGAAGGGCTCGCGCTCCATGCGGACGAGCACTTCGGAGATCAAGCCGAGTTCGTGTGCCGCCTCTTCGACGGCAGAGACCGCGATGCCCATATCGCCGCTGTGGCGGTAGAGGAACCAGCCGTTCACGAGCAATGCCACGAGGAAGAGATCGCGCAAGAGTGCGTCTGCGTTTTCGGTGAAGTGAGCGACACCGGCGGAGTTGGCGAGGTGAAGCCAGAGCGCGATGAAGCCGGCAATACCGAGCACGGTGAAGAGGCGCACGGAGCGGCGGAAGCCGGCCTTACGGAGGGAGGCGGGCGCTTCGGCCCACTGAGCGAGGCCGATGGGGTCCACGCCGGAGCGGGCCTCCTCGGCGACGATGGCAAGTTCTTCGCGAAGGTCGAGGCAGGGGCGAAGTTCGTCCACGGCGCGGTTGCGCGCGCCCACTTCCTCCGGCGGTGCGGGGGTCTTCAGCCAAGAGGCGAGGCGGTCTTCGCCGATGCGGGTGCGGGCGGTGCAGAGGAGTTCAAAGACGCTACCTTTACCGAAGAGGTCGAGATCGAGGGCGTAGGGATGGGCGGGATCGTTGTAGCGCTCTCCGGCCTCCCCGGTGCCGGCCCAGTTGCCATCGAGGCGTGCCAGCGCCTTCTCAAAATAGCGTGCGGCCCGGCGGCGGCGTTCGAGGGCGTGCAGGAGTTTCTCATGGAGCACGACGAGGAGCGCGAACGCGGCGGCTGGAATCAGGACCCAGAGGATGGTGAAGGCGCCTTGTGCCAGGGCCATCCAGACGAGTGCGACGGCACCGGCTGCGACTCCCAGTTGCAGGTGTCCCAACTGGCGGTGGCGGCGTTCGTGCTGGGCGATTTCGGCGCGCCTTGCGGCGAGGCGTTCGGTGTAGATACCGCGGGGATCGGGAGTCATGAGCCATCTTCATTGTCGCGCGGCGGAGACAGAAGCGCGGGTGGCGTTGGTAGAGGATTCCGGGGCTCACCCGCGCTACGCTAACAGATATGCAGAAAGTTGCCATCTTCGGCGCGGCCGGTGCGATTGGACAGTCGGTCGCTGCGGTGCTTGAGGCGAGGGGTATTGAGTTTCGCGCGGTAGGGCGTTCGCGGCAGAAGTTAGAACAGGCATTCGGCGCGATGGCGCACGCGGAGATCTTCCCGGCGGATCTGTCGGAGGGACGGTCGGCGGGATCGGCGGCGAGGGGCGTGGAGACGATTATCTACTGCGTTGGACTTCCCTACCCTTCCCACAGCCTGCACCCGGCGCTGATGCGGACGACTCTGGAGGCCGCAAAGCTGGTCGGCGTCCCGCAGGTCGTGCTCTCTTCGAGCGTATATGGCTATGGTGTGCCGCGCACGGCGCGCGTGGCGGAGAGCCATCCGCGCGAACCGCACACGCGCAAGGGGCAGTATCGCAAGCAGCAGGAAGACCTGGTGATGGCGGCGCATGCGGAGGGCGCGATTCAGGGGATGATCGTGCGGCTGCCGGATTTTTACGGCCCGAATTCCGATCTGAGCCTGGCCAATCCGATGATCCGGGCGGCGCTTGAGGGGAAGACGGCGAATTGGTATGGCCCAGTACATTCGCTGCATGAATTCGTGTTCACTCCAGACGCGGGCCCGGTGATTTTGGACCTTGCCGCACGGCCGGAGTGTTACGGGCAGGCTTGGAATTTCGGTGGGCCGGAGGCGATCCCCACGGTCGACTTCATCACCCGCATTTACCGGGCGGTGGGGCGGGCGCCGAAGTATCGCGTGATGGGCGCGGCGCTGCTGAAACTCGCGGGATTGTTCAATCGCGACGCGCGGGAGGTGGTGGAGATGCTCTACCTGCAGGAGACGCCCGTGATTCTGGACGATTCCAAACTCACGGCGAAGCTCGGCGCGCCACACAAGACATCTTACGAGGAGGGAATCCGGCTGACGTTGGAGTGGATGCGCGGCCGGAACGGGAGTGTATAACCATGAAGGATACGATTGAGGATTTCGTAATCACACGCCAATTTGCGGCGCCGCGCGAACTGTTATTTCGAGCCTGGACCGAAGCGGACCGCTTGGCTGCCTGGTGGGGGCCAACAGGCTTCTCCCTGCTTTGCGCGCAGCTGGATTTGCGGCCGGGGGGCTTATTTCATTACTGCATGCGCGCCGCGGCAGGGATCGAGATGTGGGGGCGATTTGTGTATCGCGAGATCGCGGCGCCGGAGCGGCTGGTCTTCGTGAACTCCTTCTCCGATGCGGACGGCAACATTGTGCGGTCCCCGTTCAGCGCGGAGTGGCCCCTCGAGGTGCTGAACACGATTACGTTCGCGGAGCATGAGGGCGCCACCACGATCACACTGCGCGGGCATCCGATCGATGTGATCGACGCAGAGAGGGATGCGTTTGCGGCGGCACATCCGTCCCTGGAGCAGGGGTTTAAAGGCACGCTGGACCGGCTGGATGCGTATCTGGCGGCGCAATCCCAGTAAAGCCGTGAAAACGATTCCGGGCCTGCTGCTTGCCTTCCCCGCCCTGCTCTACGCGCAGGAAGTGCCGCTGTTCCGCGCGCAGACCTCGCTCGCGCAGGTACGTTTCCATGTGACGCAGAAGGATCGCTACCTCATCGACCTGAAGGCGGCAGACGTGATTCTGCTGGAGGATGGCATGCCACGCCCCATCACG
The DNA here is from genome assembly GCA_903876865.1 of uncultured Acidobacteriia bacterium. Classification (GTDB taxonomy): domain Bacteria; phylum Acidobacteriota; class Terriglobia; order Bryobacterales; family Bryobacteraceae; genus Solibacter. The sequence goes on along the minus strand of CAIRBY010000894.1, from coordinate 4,017 downwards.
GTCTTCCACAACGCAATCGCGGGAGGGGAAAGCAGCGCGGTCGAGATCACACTGTTGTTCGACACCTCGGGCAGCGTGACGGACGAAGGGCTGCTCAGCCCGCTGGCATTCAAGGCCTCGCTGCTGGACAGCCTGGGCAATGCGCAGATCGGTGTCTACGGATTCGGGCGCAACCTGCGCCGGTATACGGCGCCAACCCGGGAGTATCCGCAATTGGCGGCTGCGTTCGCCTCGCTGCGCGAACCGGAGGCGCGGGGAGAAGCGATCCCGCTGGCACTGCCTCCGAAGAGCAAGGCCGAGACCCGAGGGGGAACCTGGCTATATGAAGCGGTGGCGGCAGTCACACGCATCGCCGCCGCGACTCCGGGCGATGGCGCACGGTTGATTCTGGTCTTCTCCGATGGCTTTCCCAGTACGAACACCCGCCCTGAATACACCGCGGCGGTGGCTCGAGAGTGCGGCATTCCGATCTACCCGGTAGTGCTCGGTCACCGCGCGTTGAGTGAACGCATGAACGCCATGCTGGAGCGGCAGAAGCCAAACCAGCCGGAGCCTGCAGGCATGATGGGCCTGCGGGCGCAGGAACAGGAGATCATGGACTTCGCCAGCCTCGCGGAACTCACGGGAGGGCGGTCGTTCGACCCGCCGATGATTTCGCTGAGCATGCTGCGGCAGGTGCTAGGGAACATGGTCGCGCAGGTGCGGACGGAATATACGGTGGGCTTCACGGCGGAAGTGGACGCCGTGCCGCGCGCACATAAACTGGAGGTCCGACTGCGAAACAGGGATCTGGGCAGAGTTCGCGGGGGCACTCGGACTGTGCGGCACTAGAATCGAGGGGCCGGAACGTACGATGCCCGGGACGGCGGAGCGCCCCGCGCATCTATACGTTTCGAAGTTGCGTGAACGCGACTACTTGGGTAGTGCGCCGCTGAGGAACTCGCCGAAATCGTGCTTCATTTTGGCGTGGGACTTGGCGTCGATGTAGAGCATGTGGCCGGCTTCGTAGTAGGCCCAATCGATGCGCTTCTGCATTTCGGGATGCAGACCCATATGGTTGAAGGTGTACTTCACGGCGAAGTACGGCGTGGCCAGATCATAGTATCCGGCGGCGATCAACACCTTCATGTACGGGTTCTTGGTGAGGGCGTTGCGTAGTTGGGTGGTGGTGTCGCCGAAGCCGTTCTGGACGCCGTAGTCCCAGGGCTGCACGCCTCCGCTCGGGTAGTAATACATATCGGTCTTGTAGCCGAGTTCGTTGCGCAGATAACTGGTGAGTGCGGCGGTGAAGGGCGGTGTGATGAGCGTGCTGGAGGGATCGCTCTCGGCGGTCTCGCCGGTATTGAGGGCGGATTCGCTGGTGAGGCGTCCATCGTAGCGGCCGATGGTGAGGTGTTTGTCACGCAGCAACTGGCGCGCGAAGTGAGAGACATCCCAGCGGAGATTGGTCTCATCCAGATACCTGGCGTCCAGTCCGGTATAGCGGACGAGTTTCTCGATGATGGTCTTGCGTTCGGCGGCGGGCAACTCGTCTCCCTTGGCGAGCGCGGTGTTGTATTCGCCGAGCGCGAAGGCCTCGACTTCCTTGAGGAAGGTCTTGAGGTCTTTCTTCTGCAGGTCGGCGGGGACCTTCTTGTGATACCAGGCATCGGCGGCGTAGGTGGGAAGTTCGAGTTCGAAGACCAGATCGTCGCTGCGGCTCCAGATAGTCTCCAGATTGAGCGTGGTGCCGATCAGGACGATGCCGTTGAAGGCGATGCCGCGGTCGATCAGATAGCCTGCGATGCCGGCGGCGCGGAAGGTGCCGTAGCTTTCGCCGGCGATGAAGAGCGGCGAGAGTTCGCGCTCATTGCGGAGGATGTACATCCGCATGAATTCACCGACGGACTGGATGTCGCCCTGCACGCCGTTCATGCGGCGGGCAACCTCGATGGTCTTGGCGCGGCTGTAACCGGTGCCAACGGGATCGATGAAAACGAGATCGGTCTGGTCGAGCCAGGTGTCCTGGTTATCCTTAATCTGATAGGGCGGTTGGAGCATGCCGCCGTTATCCTGCAATTTCGGGCTGCGAGGTCCCATGCCGCCCAAATGAACCCACATGGAGGCGGAACCGGGGCCACCGTTGAAGCAAAAGGTAAGGGGGCGCTTGGCGGTGTCGCCGGCGCCATCGAGCGTGTAGGCCATGTAGAAGATGTGGGCTTCGGTTTCGCCGGAGGCATCTTTGAGCGGCATCTGACCGACGGTGGCGCTGTAGCTGATGGTTTTGCCGTTGAGGGTGATGGAATGGTGCGTCACCACGGGCGTTTCGTTGACTTCGCCGCCGATAGCGGGTCCGGGTCCGGCGATGCCACCGCGTCCACGTCCAGCCGCAGCGGCCTGGGGAGGCGTGGCGGGGGTAGCGGGGGTAGTCTGCGCGGCGGCAGCAGCGGCGCGGCCACCCTGCGCCAGCGCCTGCGGCGCAGGCATCAGTAGCAGCGCGAGAGCGGGCGCGCAGAAGAGACTCTTGCGAGCGAGAGTAGAAAGGGACATTGGGTAAATGATAATCCATGCGGAGGCGTTGCTGCTCACGCGCCGGATGCACCGAGACCTTAATGGCCGAGTTCGCGAATCCGGATGTTTCGGAACATCACGGTGCTGAAGCGATCGTGCAATTGCAATCCGATGGGGCCGGTCTTGGAGCGGTCGGCTTCGCCGGGGCCTTCGGCGGCGAGTTGGCCGTTGACGCGGACGCGGATGCGATCAAGGCGAGATTCGATATCGAGCGTGTTCCAGAAGCCCATGCGCTGATACAGCGGTTTGGAAGGCACCAGGCTATAGATACTCCCGGTGGGATTCGGCTCCTGAGGGCCATCGATGATCTGAATCTCGTAGCCGATGTGCGCGGGCGTGGTCTTGGGGAACTTCGCGAGATCGGGACGCGCGGCGTCGGTTTCATCGATAGCGCCATGCGCGCGCGACTGATCGCGGATGGAGACGCCGCTGTTGCCGCCATCGGGAATCCAGTACTCCACGTGCAGGTCGAACTCCCTGTACTCGGCTTTGGTGTAAAGCCAGGCTTGGCGGCTCATCCAGTTGCCGATCTGTTTGGCGTCGGTAGGGCGGGTGCCGGCGGTGCGCTTGCCGAGCAGGGTGCCATCGGGGAGAATGCTCCACAGGCAATCGCCGCGCGGTTCCCAGCCATCGAAATTCTTGCCGTTGAAGAGCGGACGCCAACCGAGATTCGCGGGCAGCGTGACGGCGCCGGTGGCGGCCCATTCCGCGCCGCGGGCCAGCAGGGCCTGGAATTGCGGATCGTCCAGGTTGGGATTCAACTCGTCTTTCCAGGTGTGGCCCAGCATGGTGGTGTAGACGCGACCGCGGCCATAGGATCGAACCCAATCCATCGGTTCGCCCTGATGCGACACTTCAGAGAAAGCGTAGGTGAGGATCTCGATGCCCTGCGCCGGACCGTGCTGGCCGTGCGTCAACTGCTCGGAGGGATGGGTCCAATGAGAAGGCAGGCCTTTGGTGATGGGATGGGTTGCATCGCGCACGAAGACTTCGAATTCGTGGCGCGGGCCGTGACCGGGATTCAGTCCCTGTCCCTTGGCAATGCGCACGATTGCGCCGCCGGGACCGACCGCGATGCCCTCGCCGAAGCTCTTATCGCGCCAGCCGAGGCCGATCATCTGGTTATACTCGGGCCATTGCAGGAAGGCGTTGTTGGCGGCGTGGTAGACCACAAGGCCGCCGCCGTTGCGCACGTAAGCTTCGAGCGCCTGCTCCATCTCGCGCGGCCAGCGCGTGCCCGCCTCGGTGTGGCCGCCGTTGAAGTTGTTGATCACTACGTCGTAGCCCTGAAACTGGGGCTTCGTGGGCCACGTGGAGACGGTGACGGTGAACCGGCCCGTGCCTTCGAGGACGGTCTGAATGGCGCGCGTACCGGCGGCCCAATCGTGATTGTTCACGCCATCGATGACGAGCGCGGCGAGCTTTCGATCAGCGGCGGCGCAGGTGAGCGTCAGTAAGGAGGCAAGC
>CAIRBY010000893.1 GCA_903876865.1 uncultured Acidobacteriia bacterium | reverse complement strand
TCGCTCGCCGCCGCACGCAACAGGTGGTAGCCGAAATAGGCCCGCCACGCTTCGATCGGTTCCGCTTGCAGATCGATCGCAATGTTCCTCATGAACTCCGGCTGGCTCACGTTCAACGTCTCGAAAGCCGGCGCGCCAATGCCTTTCCAGTATTCCTCCCACGGGAAGTTCGGAGCCAGCGCAATGGCCTCCGCTTTCTTCATGATGTGGTAGGTCGATTTGGGATCGCGCATCGCCACGCGGTCCATCGCGTCCTTCGCCAGGATTGTCTCGATCTCCATCACGTACTGCGCCGCCATCGCGGAGGTCTCGGCGTTCTCGCCGGAGAGTTGAAACATCTTCGTCATGTGCTCCACGAAGCGCTTGCGCGTCTCCACACTCTTGGCGTCCGTCTTCAGATAGTATTCGCGGTCCGGCAGAGAAAGTCCGCCCTGCCCGAGCGAGGCGATCGTCTTGTTGGAATCCTTCGCATCGGCCCGTGTGCCAAAGCTGAAGACTGCCCCGATCCCCATGCGGTGCAGGCGAACCGTCTCATCGGCTACGTCCAGAGCGTTCTCCATGGCCCGTATGCGATCGAGTTCCGGCTTGACCGGTGCGATGCCGCGCTTCTCGATGGTCGCCGTATCCATGCACGCCGCATATGCGTCGCCAATCTTCTGGTCCAGCACGCTGCGCTTCGCACTCACTACTGCCGCTCCCTGCAGCATGTCCAGCAGGACTTTCTCGTTGTGGTCGCTCAGCTCCGTGAAGCGCCCCCATCGCGCACGATCAGACGGCAGCGGATTCGCCGCGACCCAACTCCCACACGCATACTGGTAGAAATCCACGCAGGGATCGACCGTCTTGTTCATCGCGCCCACATCCAACCCGGATGCCGAACGCGCAGGCGTAGCGGGCTGCTGCCCCATCGCCCCAAAAACCGTCAGAAAGACTGCCACAAGAGATAGCTTCATATTCACACCCGAAGAACCGATTCTAGCGCGAAGCGCCATGACGCTACACTGAGGACTGCATGCTCCGTACCACCCCACCGCTCCTCATGCTGCTTGGCGTTTCGGCACTCTGCGCGCAATCCGCGCCGGAGTTATGGCCCGGCGCGGCCTATGACCCCAAGATCCCCACCCAGCAGCAGGTGCTCGGCTACGCTCCGGGCGAGAAGATCACCACCCACGGCGGCATCCTGCAATACTTCAATGCACTCGCAGCGGCGGCACCCTCGCGCATGAAGGTCTTCGAATACGGCGAGACGTGGGAGGGGCGCAAACTCGTCTACGCCGCTCTCGGCTCCGAAACCAATTTGCGCAAACTCGCCGCCATCAAGGCCGACATCCAGCGCCTGGCCGACCCGCGGATAACGCCCGAGGGGCCGGCACGCGAACTCATCGCCACGCTTCCCGCGGTGGTCTGGCTCGGTTACGGCGTACACGGCAATGAGATCTCGTCTCCGGACGCGGCACTATTCACCGCATATCACCTGCTTGCGGCGCGCAACGATGCGCTGACCAGCACCGTGCTCGCCAACGTGATCGTGCTCATCAATCCCGTGCAGAACCCCGATGGACGCGACCGCTTCGTGCACAGCTACGAACAGACCCGAGGCCTCACGCCGGACCCCAATCCGCTCGCCGCCGAGCACAATGAGCCCTGGCCCACGGGACGCCCCAACCATTACCTCTTCGATCTGAATCGCGATTTTCTTGGCCTCACTCAGACCGAGATCCTCTCCGAAGTCCGCGCGCTGCGCGAGTGGCTGCCGCTGGTGTGCGTGGACCTGCATGAGATGAGCGGCGAGAACACCTACTTTTTCACTCCCGAATCGGACCCGTATAATCCCAATCTGACCGCCGCGCAACGGCAGGCACTGACGCTGATCGGCAAGAACAATGCGCGCTGGTTCGATAAATTCGGCTTCGACTATTTCACGCGGGAAGAGTACGACGACTTCTACCCTGGCTATGGCGCCACGTGGCCACTTTTTTACGGTGCTCTTGCCATGACCTACGAGCAGTCTTCCACGCGCGGACTCGCGGTGCGGCGCTCGGACGACACCCTGCTCACCTTCCGCGATGCGGTTCGCCACCACTTTGTCGCGGGCATCTCTACCCTGGAGTCCGCCGCTGAGCATCGCGCCGAACTGCTTGCCGCCTTCTATCGCTATCGCGTGACCGCTATCGAAGAAGGCACGCGTCAGGCGGTCAAGGAGTACATTCTGCCGCGCACGCGCGATGCGAGCACTACCGATAAGCTCGCAGGCATCCTGATCGATCATGGCATCGAAGTGCGGCGCGCCACGGCGGCGTTCACCGCCGGCGGCAAAAGCTACGCGGCGGGCACGTACACCGTGCCTCTGGCGCAACCAGCCAAGCGCCTGATCCGCACACTGCTCGATCCGCAGACGAAGATGGACGACAGCTTTGTCGCTGCCGAAGAGGCGCGCCGCAAGTTGAAGAAGCCCACCGAGATTTATGACGTCACCGCGTGGTCGCTGCCGCTGCTCTTCAACGTGGAGGCGATCGCCGCAGACGCCGTTTCCTCCGGCAAATTCGAAGCGGCGCAACCAGGACGTATGCTGCCGGGCGGACTGCATGGCGGCAAAGCATCGGTTGCATACCTCGCAGCCTGGGGACCGCAATCCACCGCTCGCCTGCTGGCCTCCGCGCTTCGGGAGAATCTGAAGATCCACACCTCGGACCGTTCGTTTTCTCAGAACGGCTCGACCTTCCCCGCCGGCAGTCTCATCTTCAAAGTGACGGCGAATTCCGCTACGCTGCACGACCGGCTCATCCAACTCGCGCGCGAAACCGGGGCCGAGATCTACGCGGCCAATTCCGGCTGGGTCGAGGACGGCGTCAATTTCGGGAGCCGCTTTGTCGTCCCCGTGAAGAAGCCGGCCATCGCGCTGGCGTGGGACGCGCCCACTCAATCCCCGTCTGCCGGAGCTGCACGCTTTGTTCTGGAAAACCAGTATGGCTACCCGGTCACCATTGTACGCGCCGCTCAACTTGCCTCGGCGGATCTCTCTAAGTTTCAGGTTCTGGTGCTGCCTTCTGCGCACGGGTATACGGCGGTATTCGGTGACGCCGGCGCGGAACGACTGCAGCAATGGGTCGAAGCCGGCGGAACACTGATCACGCTGGGCGAGAACGATTTGAAGTTGCTGCCGCTAGCTCAGGAAGATGCGCTTCGCGAGGATAGTGAAAAGAAAGTGGACGGCAAAGCGGAGACCGACAAGAAGGCTCGTGTTCCGGGCACGGCGATCGGCAGCCAGTCCGAGTTGGAGAAGGTCACGCGCGCCGCTGCCGAGGCGCCGGACTCGGTCCCGGGCGCCATTGCCCGCGTGCGGGTCCGCCCCGACTACTGGCTCACCGCGGGCGCACCCGAAACGGTCTACACGATGGTGGAAGGCGCCGGCATCTTCGCTCCGCTCAAGGGCGATCAGGGCATCAACGCCGCCTACTACGATGCGGCCGATAAACTCCTCGTCAGCGGCCACCTGTGGTCCGAAAATCAAAAGCAGATGGCCTTCAAGCCGGTGTTGGTGTGCGCTCCGTTAGGCCGCGGCAACGTGATTGCGTTCACGCAGGACCCCAATTTCCGGGGCATCAGCGACGGCATGAACATCCTGTTTCTGAACGCCGTCTTCCGCGGCAACTCTCACGCGAAGTAGTTCCGGCCGGAGCATGGCGCTGCTCAGCGGCGCAGCCTCTTCAACTTCTGCATTACTCCCGCGCACTCAGGCACCTTCAGCACATAGGTAGTGGCGAAATAGATCACGCCGTAAATGCCAAGCGCGGGGATGCCCAGTTTCACGGGGTGCTCTGTACCCATTCCCAATTTGACCGCCCAGGCTCCTGCTGCCCCAAGTGCCGCCGCGCCCCACAAACGCACCACCAGGCTGGATGGCACTCCGGTCACGCCAATCCGCGCGTTCATGTTTCGCCGGAGCAGGAGGAATTCCACCCATCCCGCCACACCAGCCGATGCCGTCAGACCCGCCGCGCCCCAATGCCGGTCAATGCCCAACAGGACCGGCAGATACACACCCGCCACGCCAAGCACGGTGGTGAGGCAGACGCGGACAACGGCGAATTTCAGTGGAGTACGCGTGTCTCGGAGCGCATAATAAGTGGAAGAATAGATCCGCCCGAGGGTAGATGCCAGCAGCCCGACCGCCGAGCCAGCCACAATCTTCCAACCGAACAGCGTATCCGCGTGCGTGAAGCGCCCGGATTGGTACAGCAGTCCCATGATGATATCGCCAAGCAGGAAAAATGCCATCGCCGAAGGGACAATGAAGAACGCAATCTGCCGCAGGCCGGAGTTCAGGCGCTCCCGCAAACGAGCAGCAATTTCGGATTGGGTTCCGGTCGCGCTCGACATCGCCGGCAATTCCGCCGCGGAGACCGCCATCCCGAACAGACTTACCGGCAGCATGTAAATGCTCTGGGCCACAGTCATGGCGGCTACCGACCCCTCCGGCAGCAGGCTCGCAAGCGTCAGATCGATGTAGCCGCTCAGTTGCACTACGCCGCGGCTTCCCACCACCGGGCCGAAATTCCGAAGCACTTCCCGCACCTGGCGGGAGTGCACCTCCGGTCTAAATCGAAGTTTGCTTGCGACGCGGAACACGGTGGGCAATTGCACACCGAACTGCAGCAGGCAACCGGCCACGGTTCCCCAGGCCAACTCGACTGCGAGACTGTCCAGCGCCGCCGGGCTCATCTTCCCGGAGCCGAAAACCACCAGGGTGGTGATCATGGCGAGGTTCCAGACGACGGGCGCGGTGTAGGAAAGGAAGAATTTCCGGTGGCTGTTGAGTATCCCCAGGCACCACGCCGAACAGACCAGAACTCCGGCTCCGGGGAAAAGGATGCGCACCAGGAGGATGGTCAGGTCGCGCTTCGCCTCAGGAAAGCCGGGCGCAATCACCCAGATCAGGTACGGAGCCGCGGCGATGCCCGCCAGCACAACCACCGAGGCCGCGAGCGCCAGAATGGAGCCGACCACACCGGCCACTCGGTCCGCTTCCTCGTCATCGCCCTCCGCCAGCAGCCGCGCGTAGACAGGAATGAAACTCGCCGAGAGCACCCCTTCACCGAATAGATTCTGTAACAGGTTCGGGACTTTCAGAGCGGCCGTGAAGGCATCCGCGGCGTAGCCGATCCCGAAGAAGTGATTGATCGCGCGCTGCCGGACCAGCCCCATCATGCGGCTCAGCAGAATCCCCGCTGAGACCAACATCGCGTGCCGGCCCGTGCTTTCCTTGGACACTAACCGAGTTTCTCCAGCACGGCGTCCGTGACTTCTTCCGTGCTGCTATGTCCGCCGAGGTCGGGTGTCCGTACTTTGCCCTCGGCCAGCACGGCCGCGACCGCCGATTCCACGTCGCGCGCAGCATCGCCCATCCCTAGATGATCGAGCATCATGCCGCCGCTCAGGATCGTCGCCAGTGGATTCACGATTCCCTGCCCTGCGATATCGGGCGCCGAGCCGTGGACCGGTTCGAACATCGACGGGAAGCGCCGCAGCGGATCCAGGTTGGCACTCGCTGCCAGGCCCATGCTCCCGATCAGAATCGCCGAGATGTCGCTCAAAATATCCGCGAACAGGTTCGACCCCACCACCACGTCGAAACTCTCCGGCCGCCGGATAAAATTCATCGCCGCCGCATCCACCAGTAGCGATTCCGTCTCCACCTGCGGATACTGCCCTGCCACATCTTCGAACACGCGGTCCCACAGCACCATGCTGTAGCCTTGTGCGTTGGATTTCGTCACCGAGGTCACACGCTTTTTCTTATTACGGGTCACCGCGAGTTCGAACGCAAACCGCACGATCCGCTCGATCCCGCGCCGCGTAAACACAGACGTTTGAGTCGCAATCTCTTCCGGCTGCTGCTGATACACGAAGCCGCCCACCTGCGCATACTCGCCTTCCGTGTTTTCACGCACTACGACGAAATCGATATCGCCGCCCTTCGGCCGCGCCAGCGGAGAGTCCACCCCCGGATACAGATAGGCCGGGCGAACATTCGCATACTGATCGAACGCGCGCCGGATCGGCAATAGGAGGCCGTTCAACGTAATGTGGTCGGCAATCTCCGGATGCCCCACTGCGCCCAGCAAAATCGCGTCGCACGGCTGCAACAGGTCGATCGCACCTGCCGGCATCATCTTGCCCCACCGGAAATAATGTTCCGCGCCCCAGTTGAAATCCTCAAAGGCGAACGTAATGTCGTACTTCTTGGCGCTCTGTTCCAGAACGCGTTTAGCCTGGGGAATGACTTCGGTGCCCACTCCGTCGCCGGCGATTACGGCAATCGTGAAAGTTTTCATGTTCCGATCCAATCCTACCGCAGCAGGCCCTGGCTCATCACGCGCTGATACGCCCGCCGCACATTCGCGGGGATCGCGTACCGGTCGAACTCCGCCGGGGTGCACCACGCAACCGCATGCGACTCCTCGGAGACGGCGAAATTGTCCGCCGTGGCGCGGAACGCGAATAAGAGGTCGTGATGCAGATGGTAAGGTTCGCCCCGTTTGGCCGGAATCCCGTGTACGTCAGCCCCGGCAATCACGGCATCAGCAGTCAGCACCGCAGCCGTCTCTTCCACGACCTCGCGGCGCGCCGCGTCTTCAATGGCCGGGTCGGTAGCTTCCACATGTCCGCCGGGAAGAAGCCAGCGCTCAAGCCGCCGGTGATGCACGAGCAGAACGCGCTGGCCGTCTGGCGCCAACACCATGCCGCTACAGGTAATATGTCCTGGGGTGAAATGATCGCGAGAAAACGGGGCGGGGGAACATTCGAGCAGTTGCAGGATGAGCTCGAGGCTCTTCATGGCGGCGCCGTCAGCGGAATCGCGGAATTGCCGCGCGGTCGAGGCTACGGTTTGTGCATCGGGCATAAAAGCAAAAAGCCTTTCCACCTATGTTACTAGGGGAAAGGCTTTTTCGAATTAAACCGGGCGACGTCGTACTCTCCCACACACTTGCGCGTGCAGTACCATCGGGGCTGAGGAGCTTAACTACCGTGTTCGGGATGGGAACGGGTGGGTCCTCCTCGCTAGGGTCACCCAGAAACTGGCGACAAAATCAAAGAGCCCGCTAGCGGCGTT
>CAIRBY010000892.1 GCA_903876865.1 uncultured Acidobacteriia bacterium | reverse complement strand
GGGATGAAGCGCGTGGCGATGCAGTATTCGCCGATGTGCGCGGTGCCCTACGTGGCGATTGTGGACGCGGGCACGGTGGAGTTGGTGAAGAGCACGGGCGTGGAAGTGGTGACGTCCGCGGAACTGATCCAGATCTTCGAAGCGGTGTGGACTCCGGTGCAGTTGGAGACGCACATGGAAGCGGGACGGCGCGTGGACAAGGTGCGGGCGGCGGCGTTCGAACTGATCCGCGAGCGGACCCGCAACGGCGTGGCTCTGCAAGAGGTCGAGGTGATGGACTTCGTGCGCAAGAGCTTCACGGACAACGGACTGTTGACGGATAGCGGTCCGATTGTGGGCTGCAACGCGAATGCGAGCAATCCGCATTACGAGCCGAGCGCGACCGTGACTTCGCCGATTCATTCGGGCGATTGGGTGCTGCTGGATATGTGGGCGAAGCTGGACCGTCCGGGCGCGGTCTACTACGACATCACGTGGACGGCGTTCTGCGGCGATTCGCCGACGGAGGAGATGCACAAGGTCTTCACGACGGTGCGGGATGCGCGCGATGCCGCAATCGAGCGGGTGAAGACGGCGATTGCGGCGGGGAAGGATCTGCGCGGGTTCCAGGTGGACGATGCGTGCCGCGAGGTGATTGTGAAGGCGGGGTACGCGGAGTACTTCACGCATCGCACGGGCCACTCGATTGGGGTGGAGGTGCATGGCAACGGTGCGAACATGGATAACTTCGAGACGCACGACGAGCGGCGGGTGATGCCGTGGACGTGCTTCAGCGTGGAGCCGGGGATCTATCTGCCCAAGTTCGGGGTGCGGAGCGAGATCAATATGTTCATCGACGAGACGGAAGCGATTGTGACGGGCGCGATCCAACGCGAGATGGTCCTACTCTGATGCCTCTGCAGGTGCTGGCCGTGGTGGCGACGCTGGTGAGCATCGCCCCGCACGGCAACCGGATCGAATTGAAACTCGACCACGGCGGCGCCGAGCTTGAGTGGGTCAGCGCGAGCACGTTCCGGTACCGGCGCGTGCTCAACGGCGCGCTGAGTGCGTCGGGCGATGCGGCGGGCGACACGGCGGCCGAAGCGGTGGCGATCACGGTGAAGGACGAAGGCGCGGATGTGAAGCTGCGTTCGCGCGCGATCGAGGTGACGATCCACAAGCAGGGCGTGGCTCTGACCGTGAAAAAGCTGGACGGCACGCCGCTGATGGCGGACGCGGCGGAACCGCGGAGCGAAGCCGGCGGGATGGTGTGGGAGCGGCAGACGGGGGCGGCATCATCGTTTTACGGGCTGGGGCCGCGGGCGGAGGCGGCGTTCGATCTGCGCGGCAGGAGCATGCGCGCGGAGGCGCCGTTTCTGTTCTGCACGGCGGGGTACGGCGAGTATCATCCGGGCGCGGGCACATACCACTTCGAGTTCATGGACGGCGGAAAGTACCGGGTGACGGGGCCGGAACTGGATTACTACTTCTATTACGGTCCGACGCCGAAGGAAGTGTTCGAGGAGCGTAACGGGCAGCCGCATCACACGGAGCCGTGGATGGTCTCGACGGAGCGGTTCGGGAGTTGGGCGACGCTGAAGGCATCGATGTCGAAGATCGTGCAGGGCAGCATGTCGGCGGCGATCTCGCCGATTTTCGACCTGGCGCCTTACAATACGGCTCCGGCGAATTTGCAGGCGCGGGCGCGGCAATTGGGGTCGCTGGTGGCGCGGGTGCAGGCGGGGACGGTGGGGCTGAGCGGGTTCCGCAAGCAACTGGATACGTTCTACGGGAGCTACGTGGCGGAGTTGCAGGACCGCGGGTTCCCGGTGT
>CAIRBY010000891.1 GCA_903876865.1 uncultured Acidobacteriia bacterium | reverse complement strand
CGTGTCGTTAGCACTGTACGGGCTGGTTCCGAAACCGGACCACACACTTTGATACGTGTTGCCCCAAGTGAGGACGTCCGCAGATGCCACTCCCAGAGAAGCCAGCAAGAGAAAGAGAATGCGATAGGTTTTCATTTCATTTTCCTGAGTGGCCAGCTTAGTGTCGGGTCCGGCCGTCCTCCCCATCTGCAATTCGACTGCCACGCAATGCAGGCCCCTCCGGCAGTGCCGGAACGGCGGTCGGCGTACTGGTACTTACCAGATAAAATCGGTATTCCGGCTCCGATTTCCGGCATTGCCATGGACCGTACCCGGAATTCTCCGAGGCGTTTTGCGGCCTTCATGCGCGAAATTGACGGGTTTTGGGCTCCAACGGTTTGCGCGGCGCAGTGCGGCGGTTTGTACGGGAACCCACGATTCCGGGAGAAAGGAAACAGAATCGGATTGAGTCGAAGCCGGTTGACCCGGGAACATTCGGGTAACCGGATTGGGGGCGATCCGCACGAGAACGCAGCCATCTCCACGCGGTTTTCGTGGCGCGAGAAAGCTATCGTATGATGAGAACATGAAGATGTTCGCACTCGCACTTGGTATTTCGCTCCTGGGTATGGCCGCCGGGCCGGACGCTGTGCCGGGCAGGACTGCCGGGGTGCCCACCGCCCCCCTGCGTATGGACCTCTGGGGTGACTACACCTGTCCGCATTGCAAGATGCTCCACGAGCAGTTGCTCTCGCGGTTGATGGCGGATTACGTCAACCCGGGGAAGGCGTATCTGGTCTTCCACGAGTACACGCTCACGGGACCGGGGCACGAACATTCCAAGACGGCGTCGCTGTATGCGGCGGCGGCGGCGCGGATCGGCAAATATCAGCAGGTCTCCGACGCGCTCTTCCTCACGCAAACGTCGTGGGCAATGAGCGGCAAGGTGTGGGAAGCGGTAGCGCCGGCGCTGACGCCTGCCGAACAGAAGAAGGTGCAGGCGCTGTTTAAGGATCCGTCGGTTGCCGCCGAGGTGCAGCACGATCTGGATCTGGGCAACGCCGCGCATGTCGATCGCACGCCCACGATCGTACTTACGCACAAAGGCAAGCAGACGCCGTGGAGCTACTGGAACGATTACAACCTCTTCCGCAGTTTCGTCGATACCGAAATGAAGAAGTAGAGGTCCCGGCCGGAACACGGAACTTATGAAGACTCTCGCACTCGCCCTTGCGTTACTGCTGCCTTGCGTGGCGGCGGTCCCCGAAGCGGAAAAGGGCCGGACGATGGGGAATCCCTCGGCACCGCTGTTGTTCGAGCTGTACAGCGACTTCATGTGTCCGCACTGCAAGTTGCTGCACGAGCAGATTCTGCCCGCGATCGTTCTGGATTACGTAAAGAGCGGGAAGGCCTATCTGATTTACCGCGAGTACCCGCTCGCCATCCCCTCGCACGTGTATGCGCGGGAAGCGGCGGCGTACGCAGTGGCCGCGTCGCGCGTGGGCAAGTATCAGGAGGTCAGCGACGCGCTGTTCCGCACGCAGGACACGTGGGGCTCGAACGGAGCGATCTGGGCTTCGATTGCTCCGGTGCTGACGCCGGATGAGCGGATGAAGGTGAAGGGTCTGTCGGCAGACCCTGGCGTGCTGGCCAGTGTGCAGCGCGACGTGGACCGGGGCAGGAAGGCGAACATCAATCAGACGCCTGTGATGATGATCACGTACCGTCAGAAGGTCCAGCCCTGGGGCAATTTCGGAGATTACAGTTTGTTGCGCGGCTACCTGGATGGACTCCTCAAAAGATAGAATTCTCAAGATCGCGGTGATCCTGCTGCGCGTGGCGATGGGTGGCATTTTCCTTTACGCCGGGTACGTCAAACTGAAGGACCCCTGGGAGTTGTTTGCAGCGGGTATCCGGGACTACGAAATGGTGCCGAACTGGGCCGCGGACCTGCTGGCGCAGACGCTGCCCTATTTCGAACTGCTGATCGGGTTGCTGCTGGTGGTGGGGCGCTTCCTGCGCCTCTCCACGGTGAGCGTGAGCGCGCTGCTGGTGGTGTTTTTCAGCCTGATGGTGCGCGCCTTCGTGCAGGGCAAAGAGATCAACTGCGGCTGTTTCGGTCCGAATGAACTGATCTCCTGGAAGACGCTGGTGCGGGACGGCTCGCTGCTTGCGGTTTCGCTCTTCCTCACGGTAATGGCATTTCGCGCGCGCCGGACTTCGGTGTGAGCAGTCCGCTCGATCGGGAACTGGCTTACCACGAGAAGCTCTACTCTGGTTTCGCCCAGACGCACTTTGCGCGCCCCGCGGTGCGCGCCCTGCGCTCCCACATGGTCCGGCGGATTCTCGCGCTGACCGGGGCTGGACGCGGGTCGACGGTGTTGAGCCTCGGCTGCGGCATCGGGGATACGGAACTGCTGCTGGCGCCCCATGTGAAGCACGTCACGGGGATCGATCTTTCCCCGAGCGCGATCCGGCAGGCGCGGGCGGACGCGGTAGCGGCGGGGATTGGCAATGCGAGTTTCGAGCAGGGTACGGCGGCGGCTGGCCGCTTCGACCTGATCATCGCCATTTTCTTCCTGCATCATTTGCCGGACGCGGACCTGGCGGCGCTGCCGTTTCAGTTGAAAGAGCAACTGGCGGACGGAGGCTCCTTCTATTCACTCGACCCGAGCCGGCAACGGCTTTCGGGCGTGGTGGGGCGGCTGTTGGTGCCGGGGCTGATGAAACGGTACCAGACCGAGGACGAGCGTGAACTCGATGGGCCGGTTACGGCGCAACTGTTTCGCGCGGCGGGGCTGCGGACGCGGGTGGAGATGTACGATTTCGGCTCGTCACCGCTGGCGGGGTTGCTGCCCGGTTGGGGTTCTGGCTACCGCCTCGCCAGACGGGTGGACGACGCGATTCTCCGCGTTCCGGCACTGGCACGGCGCGGGAGTAACTTCGAATTGATTGCCACGAAGTAGGGCAGGCGGTTCCGCCTGCCTACCAGTCACGGGGCTGGCCGTCTCTTGGTAAAACCCGGGAAAGACTGATTAGCCGGACAGGCCACGAAAAACGATGACCTGTCCTACTCGTCGGCGAAGACGCGGGCGAAGATCTTATCGACGTTGCGCAACTGGCGATCGAGCGAGAAGGTCTCGGCGAGTTTTGCGGGAGTCAGGACGGCCGTGATCTCGGGGTCGGCGGAGACGGCGGCGCGGAAATCGCCCTCTTCTTCCCAGGCGCGCATGGCGTGGCTCTGCACCAGGCGGTAGGCGGCCTCGCGCAGCATTCCGGCGGCGGAGAGATCGAGCAGCAACTGGCCGCTGAACACGAGGCCGCGGGTCAGATCGAGATTGCGGCGCATTCTAGCGGGGTAGACCAGGAGCTGATCGATCAGGCGCGTGGTCTTTTCGAGCAGGTAGTCCGTGAGGATCGTGGAATCGGGCAGGATCACGCGCTCCACCGAGGAGTGCGAAATATCGCGCTCGTGCCACAGGGCCACATCTTCAAAGGCCGCCTGCACGTTGGAGCGGACGATGCGTGCCAGGCCGCAGATCTGTTCGCAGGTGACCGGGTTGCGTTTGTGGGGCATGGCGGAACTGCCCTTCTGGCCGCGCGCGAAATACTCCTCGGCCTCGCGCACTTCGGTGCGCTGCAGGTGCCGGACCTCAAGCGCGATCTTCTCGCACAGCGCGGTGGCGAGTGCGAGCGCGCAGACATAGGCCGCATGGCGGTCGCGCTGGACCACCTGGGAGGCGATCTTGGCCGGCTTAAGGTCCAGCCGCGCGCAGATGAGTTCTTCCGTCTCGGGGTCGATGTGGCCGAAGGTGCCGACGGCGCCGGATGTCTTGCCCACGCGCACGTCTTCCGCGGCGGCGCCGAGGCGCGTCAGATTGCGTCCGACCTCTTCATACCAGATGGCGAGCTTCAAGCCGAAGGTGATGGGTTCGGCGTGGACGCCGTGGGTGCGGCCGATCTGCACGGCGTGTTGGAACTCGAGCGCGCGGCGCTTGAGCGCTTCGCGCAACTGGCGCAGGTCTTCGAGCAGAATCGCCGATGCCTGCTTCAAGAGCAGCGCCTGCGCGGTATCCACCACGTCATTGGAGGTCAGCCCATAGTGGAACCAGCGGGAGGCTTCGGGGTGTCCGGCGGCCTGCATGGATTCGCTGACCGCCGTGGTGAAGGCGATCACGTCGTGCTTGACCTCGCGTTCGATGGCGTGGATGCGCTCCACGTCGAAGGAGGCATGGGCGCGGAGAAGAGCGGCAGCCTCGGCCGGCACCACTCCGAGTTGGGCGAGAGCTTCGCTCGCGGCCAGTTCGACTTCGAGCCATTGTTGGAACTTGTTGCGGTCGCTCCAGATGTTGCCCATTTCCGGGCGCGTATAACGAGGAATCATGATAGTTGTCTAAAAGTGAAAAACCTGTGTGGGTGTGTGTTGGGTGGCGATGGTGAGTTGGGAAGCGGAGCCTCGCTGTTGCAGGGCTTCGCTGGCCACCATCTGCACGATCGCGGGGTGGTTGTTCTGTTCGCTGAGATGGCCCAGCACCAGTTGCGCAGTGCAGGAGTCCAGATCCTGTGCGAGGTACTCCGACATATGCAGATTCGAGAGGTGTCCGGTGCGGCTCATCACGCGCTGCTTGAGGCTCCACGGATAGGGGCCGACCTTCAGCATGTCCAAATCGTGATTGGCCTCGAGCAGGAGCACGTTGGCGCGGCGCAGATGGAATTTGATGGATTCCGGAACGTAGCCCAGGTCGGTAGCAATGCCCACGCGAACGCCTTCCGCGGCGAAGCAGTACCCGACCGGGTCAATCGCGTCATGGGGGATGCTGAAACTCTGGACTTCGATTTCACCGATTTGGAAGCCGGCGCCGGCCTGAAAAGTCTCCAGGCGGACGGGCGCGCGCTCTCCCCAATCGATGCTGGGCTGGGTGAGGTGGGTGGTGTAGATGGTGGCGCG
>CAIRBY010000890.1 GCA_903876865.1 uncultured Acidobacteriia bacterium | reverse complement strand
TGCAGAGTAAGCTTCATATGGGCTCCTCGTTTTGCCGTTTGTTTCGCAGCAACAGCTTAACGCCAACGGAGCCCCTATTCAAACACAATCAGGCCGTTTTGTTTTATTTCAGTCGATTACCTCAATTATGCAAGTGCCTCGCGTGACTACTTTACCTGCGCGGGTTTCTTGCCGATAAACTCCTGATTGACGATCTCCACTTTGGAGGCCTTGTCGATCTTCTCGATCCAGTCAGTGGACTGGGTATTGCGGAGTTCGTTGTAGATATCGTCGCGGACTTCGGAGAGCGGGCGCACCTTGACTTCATCGGCAAGCAGCAGGTAGAAGCCGTTGGGCTGCTTGAGCGGCTCGGTGATTTCGCCCTGTTTCAGGTTGAACACGGCGGCGCGGAAGAGATCGGGGATGTTGTCGCTGAAGCGCAGGGAGGCGAAATCGCCACCTTTGTCGCGAGAGGTCTCGTCGTCGGAGTTTTCCTTGGCCGCCTTGGCGAAATCCGCTCCGCCGCGCAGCGCCGCCAGCAGTTTTTCGGCCTTGGCGCGGGCTTCGGCTTCGGTCAGCGATTTCTTGCCCGGAGCCACTGCTGCCGAGGGATCGTCGTTGAACGCGATGTAGATGGCTTTGATCTTGACCTGGGTGTACTTCTTTTTATCGGAATCGTAGGCTTTGACGATCTCGCTGGGGTCGATCGAGAGCGAGTTGACGCCATCGTTGATGGCCGCCTGGGCCAGCACGTTGCGGCGCGCGTATTCGAGCGCTTCCTTGTAGGGGCTCTCCTCGGCGAGTTTGTGCTGATCCGCCATGACGGTGAGCCGGCGCAGCATCTCCCACTGATGCAGGAACTGCTCGGGATTGCGCAGGGCCATCTGCTGATTGCCTTGGGGCAGGACGGCGTAGATTTTCTTAAATTCGCCCATGGTGAGCTTGGAGCCGTCTCCGAGGATTGCGAGGACCGTCTCATCCGGCAGGTTGGGAATCTTGGGCGCGTCCAATGCGGCGGCAGCGGGCGGTTGACCGGCGGGTGGAAGCGGCGCGGCGGATTGAGCCCACGCAGCGCTGGTGCAGGCGAATGCGAGTAAACAAAGGAATTTCATTGGGGTTGAAGTCTCATTTTATCACGACGCGCCGGGGCGGGTTTGGTCACGCCCGGGCGGCTCTCGGCGTGCCTCCGTGAAGCTGAACAGTAGGGCAGGCGCCTGCCAACTCTTCGGGCGTGCCGGGCCGGCAGGCGGGACCGCCTGCCCTACTTTGGGTCGGAGCGCGGCTCGCCGCGCTTCACCTGCGCCCGCCTCCGCCCCATTTCCAGATTGCCGGCGGCCTTCTGTTTGGCGGCGTCGCTGACCTGGACCCGATTGTTGACGGCACTCGCCCCTGCCGTCTTCGCCATGCGCGTGGCGGTGCCTTTATGCTGCACCACGTCGGTCTTTCCCTCGATGGTGGCAATGCCGCCCTGCACCTTCACGGTGAACTTGTCCGCATTGATCTTGGATTTGGCGAACTTGGCGCGGATGGCGGCTTCCAATTGGGCATCGGTGAGTTTGGGCCGGACCGGAGTTTTCTTGCCCGCCTTACTTGCCGCGGGCGATGCGGCGGTGTGCGGACGCGGCGCCGCCTGCGGTGCGGCAGCCCACGCCGAAGTTCCGGCGCACACGACGATCCAGACTCCGATGCTCGACATGATACATACAGTTCCCCGGATTCCCGATTCCTCTCAAGTATTGTGTGCTAAAGTGAGGGGTTCTTAAGGCTATTCTTTTTAAGCTAGATGCCCGAACAGATCCTGTTGCAAGGCAAAATTCTGGGCACAGAGGAATTCCTCCTGGCGGGTACCGCCGAAGGAAGATCTGTGCGTTCCTCCGCTGTGCGTTCCGCTGGTGAAGACCTTCTGGCGGGCAAGTCGCAGTGGATTACTCTGCTCGGCGAAGTCCTGCCCCGCGCACTGCTGGCGGAACTTGGCCTGGCCCGCATCCTGCTGGGCTCGAGCGGCGGCGGTCAATTCCTCCTGGTGCTGCCGGGCGAACTCCGCGAAGCCGCCGATACTTTCCTGGAAGCCGCGAACCGGCAGATCGCCGCGCTTTCCGGCGACCGCGTCAAACTGATCTGGGCCGTCACGGATAATCTGGGCGATTGGGCGATCATCCGCCGCCGCCTGACGGAAGAATTGCAGAGCAAGCGCAACGCTCCGCTGCAACTGCTCGGCCCGAGCGCGTTCCAGCCCTACGTGGCACC
>CAIRBY010000889.1 GCA_903876865.1 uncultured Acidobacteriia bacterium | reverse complement strand
CCGGCAGCCTCAGCGGGCAGCGCCTCGGCGGCTTCGAACTGGTGAAAGAGAGCCAACTCCGCCTGACAGGATGGGCATTCCCCGAGATGGGTCTGGAAGGAAGCGTCGCGCGAACCGAGCAGCGCCTCAAGGGGCGGACACTCCGGCGTGCGTTGGAGCGCTGTGCGCAGCAGATCGCGATCGTCGCCACCCGGGGCGGAAAGGGGTTCATTCGACATGGCAGGCTCCAACATTCATGATCGAGTTCCCTGGCTGCGCGCCTTCCATCGCTCGGCGCTGCGGATCAGCTTGCGTTTGGCACTGACAATGAAGGCCTTGGCGCCGCTCGCGTTGTCCAATTGGAGGAGGCGGGACACCTGCTCCAGCGGCAACTCCTCTACGTAGTGGAGTTGAAGCACCTGCGCTTCCACATCGGAGAGTGAACTCGCCATCCATTCCCGCACCAGCTGCGCGGAACTCCGGGTGACGAGTTGCGCCAACGGGCTGGGCGCCTGGTCGGGAGGGTCGAAGAGCGCGGAATCCACAGGCGCTTCCGGTGCGGAGGCGCGCGCCTTGACTTCGTTGAAACAGTGGTTGCGGGTAATGCTGTAGAGCCAGGTGGAGAACCTGGCATCGCCGCGAAATGTTGCCAGTGAGCGAAACACCTTGAGAAACACTTCCTGCGCAAGATCGGCGGCGGCTTCGCGGTCGCCGGAAAGCCGGAGGCACCACAGCGCTACCTTGGTCCGGTAGCGGCCGAAAAGTTCCTCCAGATATCGCTCGGCTTGAGGAGAAGCGATGCTCGCCTGGTAGCGGGCAATCAGTTCTTCGTCCGGGAGTTCCTCCATGGGCGCATTCAGTATACCGTGATCGCTCTTCCGTACTGATCTTCACAGACGTTAAGACATACTGGCGCTGCCTGCGGAACAGAAATCTTTTGTCGAACCGGCTCTCGGCTGACAGGGACATCTAAGCGCGATGAAACGGCACGGGCACGGCGGGGCGGAAGGCCTGGAGGGAATGCCAGGTCAGGCGGGCGGGGAGCCGGGCGAATTCCTGCTGCACGATGGCCAGTACGGCGGCGGGATCGGCGAGGGCGCGCAGGTTGAGGAGGATTTCGTGATCGCGCGCGGGAGAAGCATCGAGCGCGCCTTCGACGGCGGGGTCGGCGTGGGTGGCGGTGAGGGCGGCTTTGAGATAGCCCGATTCGGATTGCGCGAACAGCTTGAGGTGCACGATGCCGGGGATGGAGGCGGAGAGGCGATCGAGCAGCGGACCGATCAGCATGGCGGGAGAGATGGCGGGCGTGGCGCGAGCAGTGACGCGGGCGTTGAGCCAGGCGAGCGAGGCCTCGGCCTGGGCGTAGCGGAGGTAATCCAGGGTGAGCGGGTGGAGCGCAGCGGATGCGCCGGGGGCTAGGATCTGATGGAGCCAGGCGGCGAGGCCTTCGCCGGAGATTGCATCGACGTAGCGAGCCGGCGAGGTTAGCGAGGGCGAGCGGGTGAGGACCACATCGGCTTCGGCAAGTTGGTGATCATACAGGTAGCGCAGATCGGGATCGGCGGGGATGGCGTTAGAGAGCACGGTGAGCGGGGCGACGGCGTAGCGAGACCCATAGTCGCGGAGCAGAGGGCGCAGGGTGGTGGCGACGATACCGGCGCAACTGCCCACTGCCTCGGCGAAGATGACCTCGGGTTGGGCTGGGGCAAGACCATCGAGCGCGTCGATCAGATCCGGGAAGCGGCAGCAGAAACAGCCGCCACTTACTTGTTGGGATGGAACCGAGTAAGTGCGGAGTAAGTGAGTATCGACTAAGTCATCGCCCTGGTCATTGAGGACGGCCGCTACGCGAACTCCCTGGCGCTGCAGGTGGAGCGCGGCAGCGCGGATGAGCGTGGTCTTCCCGGCTCCGAGAAAGCCGCCAATCAGGGCAAGGGTAGGCTTCGCAGATGCCGTCATTGCGGGCGAGCGAGCGGGCGGGCGGCGCGGATCTCTTCGAGTTTGGCGACCATGGTGGCAACCCGATCCGCGTGCTGGGGAGCGAGGTTCTTCTCTTCGCCGAGATCGGCGGAGAGATCGTAGAGTTGGGGCGCGGGGTCGGTGCCCATTTCCATATTGGTGCCGGGTTGCACTTTGGCGCGGCGACTGGGAGGAATGTACTTCCAGGGACCATCGCGCAGGCAGAGATCGCCGGCTTGTTCGACGAGGAACCGCCGGCCTTTGGGGGCTTCGCCGAGCAGTGCGGGGAGCACGTTTTCACTATCTGGAGCGGCGCCGGCGGGGAGTTTTGCGCCGGTGAGTTCCGCGACCGAGCGCAGCAGATCGACGTTGCAGAGGAGGGCCTCGGACACGGCGGGCTTGACGCGGGCGGGCCATTGGATGATCCACGGCACGCGCGTACCGCCTTCGAAGTTGGAGTACTTGCCGCCGCGGAGAGGACCGTTGGGGCGATGGCCGCCGAGTTTGGCGACGGCGTCGTCCTGATAGCCGTCATCGATTACGCCGCCGTTGTCGCTGGAGAAGAGGATGAGGGTGTTGTCGAGCAGTTTGCGCTCTTCGAGCGTGCGCACGATTTCGCCGACACACCAATCGAGCTCGGCGATGACGTTGCCGCGTGGCCCCATGGTGGTGGAGTCGCCGAAGCGGCGGTGCGGG
>CAIRBY010000888.1 GCA_903876865.1 uncultured Acidobacteriia bacterium | reverse complement strand
TCATGCACGATCACCGGCGCCGTATCCACGCTGACCAGCCCGTGCTGCGTCGATTTCAGAATCACCGTGCCGCGAGGGCGCGTCATGGCGACCGCGAGTTGCAGGCCATCGGCGCTCCCGGTGGCATCGACCACCCAATCGTACTCGGCCACCGGCAGCGGGGCGTTGACGAGGGTATCTATTCCGGCGCGGGCGGCGATACCGAGTTTGCCGGCATGGCGCCCATAAAGGATGACCGGGTAGCCGTGGGCATTCAGCACCAGCGCAATCAGCAGGCCGAGTTTGCCATCGCCGAGGACGGCCACGCGTTCCCCGGGCGGGATCGAAACCTGGTCCAGAATCTCGCAGGCGGCGGCGAGGGGCTCCAGGAAGACGGCTTGCGCGTTGGGCAGCGCATCGGGCAGTACGTGGAGGTTGCGCTCGGGCAGGGTGGAGAATTCGGAAAAGGCGCCGGGGTGGTTGACGATGCCGAGCACGGTGCGGTTGGGACAATGCCTCCCCAGGCCGCGGCGGCACCATTCGCAATGGGTGCAGGCGAGGTTGATCTCCCCGGCCACCCGCTTGCCTGCCAGCGCCGCCGTCTCCGCCTCCACCACTTCCGCGACGAATTCGTGGCCGGGCGTGCCCGTGAAGCCGTAGTAGCCCCGCTGCAGTTCCAGATCGGTATTGCAGATGCCCGCGGTGAGCAGGCGCAGAAGGGCAAATCCCGCGGGACGGGCGGGTATGGGGACCTCGCGGGTGGAAACCAGGCCATTTTCCAGATGAACTGCCAGCATGCCCTTATAATAGAACTTCATGCCTGCGGAACTAGCCTGTTTTGAAGAGCGGTGCCGCGCGCGGTTTCCCATCACCGAGGTGATCTACAATTGCCCCCATTGCGGCGGCCTCCTCGAAGCGGTGTATGGCAAGCCGGCGCTCCCCGCCAATGACCTGAAGACCCTGTGGCGCTCGCGCCGCACCTCCAACGCGCCCCTGGATCAGAGCGGCGTCTGGCGTTACCGGGAGTTCATCCCCTTCCTCGGCGAAGACCTCGCCAGCGCCGTCACCCTGCGCGAAGGCTGCACGCCGCTATTGCCCGGGAAACTCGCCGCGCAGTACGGCGGCCTCGATTCGCTCGTCTTCAAGCACCAGGGCTTCAACCCCACCGGATCTTTTAAGGATAACGGGATGACGTGCGGCGCCTCGCAGGCCATGCGCCTGGGCATGACGCGCGTGGCATGCGTCTCCACCGGCAACACTTCGGCCTCTATGGCCGCGTATGCCAGCGCCGCCGGATTGCTGCCCGTGATCTTCATCCCCCACGGCAACATCAGCTTCGGCAAACTGGCCCAAGCGCTGGAATATGGCGCCAAGACCATTCAGGTGGAAGCCAATTTCGATCAGATCCTGGCGCTGGTGCGTACGCTCGCCGAACGGCTCGGCATCTACCTGCTCAACTCCATCAACCCCTTCCGCATCGAAGGCCAGAAGACCATCATGGCCGAAATGCTGGATCAGCGCGATTGGAAGGTGCCGGATTGGGTGGTCCTCCCCGGCGGTAACCTCGGTAACGTCTCCGCCTTCGGCAAGGGGTTGCGCGAATTGAAGGAGCTCGGCTTCATCGACCGCCTGCCGCGCCTGGCTGTGGTGCAGGCCGCCGGATCGGCACCGTTTTACGACCTCTGGCACTCCACCGACCGCAGCCACCTCAACGCCATCTCGCATCCGGAAACGCTCGCCACCGCAATCAAAATCGGCGACCCCATCTCCTGGCCCAAAGCGCTCCACGAACTCACTACATCGAACGGTCTGGTGGAGAAAGTTACCGAACAGGAGATCGCCGACGCCAAGGCCATCATCGGCCGCTGCGGCATCGGTTGCGAACCGGCTTCGGCCGCGACGCTCGCCGGAATTCGCAAGCTCACCGCCGCCGGGATCATGCGCGCGGATGCCGACGTGGTCGCGGTCTTGACGGGCAACGTACTCAAGGATCCCACGTATATCCACCAGTACCATACAGGGGTATTGCGGACCGGGACCGGGGAAGCCATCGCGCCGACTTTCGGGAATCCGCCTATAGTACTACCCAACAATGAGGATGCAATCGCCTCATTCTTATCGGCTTAAATGGAGCATACCCTCAAATGAGGGTATACTCTCAAAACAAATTAACGCCGGCGTTCGGGACGGCCCTCTTGTGACTGTCTATGAGTTCTGGTACATATGTACTATGTTCGTGAAGAAGGCGCCGAATTCCGCTTCCCCTGTCCGGGCGCACCGCAAACAGTTGGAATACCTGTACGCTCGCCGCTCTGCGATCGACGCATTGATTCAGACCCTGGAAGATTACGGACGCTTCCGCAGCATGCGCGTCTCCGCCACCAAGCGCAAGTCGGCATAAGCCGACGTTACCGTTTCAACACGCCGCGAATCTGCGCAGTCAGTTCCGCTTCGGAAGCCGTCCCCGGGTGGTAATACCGCACCACTCCGGCCCCATCAATCAGCACCAGAGTCGGCGTGCTGCTGGCGCCATACGTCACGAAATTCTTCGCGCTAAAAGGCACGGGCATATCCCCCAAAGCGGAGTAGAACTGCCCCTTCACCTGCTCGATGTAACGGCGTTCCACGACCGGGGCCGCCTCCTCGCCTCCCGCCACGTAGCCGTATAACCGCGTGGGTGCGAGCACCGCCAGCCCTTCCGCCGCAAAGGTGCGTTGGATCTTGGCCAGAACCGCCACTTCGCCTTTGCAATCGCCGCACCAGTGTGCCCAGAAGAACAGCAGCACCGGACGCCCGCGCAGCGCGCTGAGTGCGAGGGGCTTCGGGCCCAGCCACTGGGAAACGTCCAAAGCCGGCGCTGGCTTGCCTTCCAGATTGAGCAGATTGATGTTCTTGCCGATCCGCTCGGCGATGGATGTAGCGGCGTACTGCTTCATCTGCGCCCGCAGATACTCGAGCGCTTCCGGCCGCTCCCCGCGCGCCGCCATCACCTGCGCGTGGACTTCGATGGCCGCGCCCTGCGCCGTGGGCAGGAAAGTATCGTCATCCAGCCTGCGCCCCATCACGAGGCGGGAAGCCAGTTTCGCCGATTCACCCGCCAGCGCGTCGGCCTGATCCAGTTTGCGCTCCGCCAGCGCCCCGCGCGCGAGCCAGGAGAGAGCAGCCGCGGCTTCCGGGGAAGCGCCGCGAGCCAGCGCGGCCCGCGCAATCCGCTCCGCGCCCGCCGCGTCGTGCTGCGCCAGGCGCTCTTTCACCGCAGCCACCAGAGCCCCGGGCTGAGCCCCGGCGGCGCCGGCGAACAACACCAGTGCGCACCCCAATTTCACAACAGACATTCGCTCACCGTCTCCGCTTCCGCCACGCTTCGTACCCGGTAATTCCAACGCCCGGCAGTGGCTCTCCCCATGGCTTCGATCGCCGCGGGGGACTCCCCACCGTAGCGAAAACTCAACGTCACCTGCAATTGCCGCGCGGCTTGGGCGAGTTCCTCGAGTTGGGCAGCGTCCACCACTCCCGCATCCACCAGTTGCGGTGGGTGCGCCCCGGCCTTGAGCGCCTCCACCACTTCGCGCAGCCCGTCAGAGGAGAGCGGCTCCAGCGCGCGCAGTTCAAAATCGAAGGCGCCGCCTTTCCGCACCGCGGCCCGCGCCTGACGGAGTT
>CAIRBY010000887.1 GCA_903876865.1 uncultured Acidobacteriia bacterium | reverse complement strand
GAAACGCCTGCCCTACAACAAGTGAGGAGTTGGCGGGTGGAAGGGGGTGAAGTACATAAGCTGAAGAGTTGCGGGTGGAAAAGGGTGTAGTACAAAAGCTGAAGAGTTGCGGGTGGAAGGGGGTGTAGTACAAAAGCTGAAGAGTTGGCAGGCGGAAACGCCTGCCCTACTTTGGCGGTTCGGGGAGGCGGCCGCTGGCGTCCATCCAGGCCCAGACGAGGGCGGTGAGGAGGCCGCAGGCTCCGGCGACGAGGCCGATGGTGCGGGGGCCGACGTACTGGGAGGCGATGCCGGCGGCGGCCATGGAGACGATCATGACGCTCCAGCGGATGGATTCCATGGTGGAGAAGACGCGTCCGCGGAACTCATCGGGGGTATGGCGGAGCATCTGGGCGTTGTTGAGGACGCTGGTGACGGCCATGCCGACGCGGGAGAACATCATGAAGACGAGGGCGGCGGAGTAGCTTTCGGCCTGGCTGAAGAGCATATAGGCGGCGCCGTGGAGCAGGTAGGAGACGGTGATGGTGCGTTTGTAGCCGGCGAAGGAGACGGAGCGTCCGGTCCAGTGGCCGATGGCGCCGCCGAGGAGGAGGCCGATGCCGGCGAAGCCCCAGATGGAGCCGATGCCGCTGGCGCCGCGGTGGAAGACCTGTTCGCCGAAGAGGGCGAAGAGGATCTGGGCAGCGCCGCCGCCCATGCTCCAGCCGACGGAGATCATGGCGATGCCCATCATGAGGGGCACGCCGCCCATGTAACGGAGGCCATCGCGGTACTCCTGCCAGCCGCGGTTGGGCGCACCGGCGCGGTGCGCGCGATGGGCGCGGAAGCCGCCGGGGGTTGCGATCTGCCAGATGGCCCAGGCGGAGAAGACGAAGGAGAGAGAGTTGAGGATGAAGGCCCAATCGTAGCCGAGTTTGGCGGCGCTGACGCCGGCGAGGAGGGTGCCGATGGTGAGCGTGGCCCACTGGGTGGTCTGGGTGAGCGAGTTGGCGGAGTGGAGTTCCTCGGTGCTGGCGATGGTGGGGAGGATGGCTGCGCGTCCGGCGGTGAAGAAGGGCGAGGCGAACATGAGGAGGGCGCTGAGAGCGTAGAGGAGCCAGGGGCGGGGCTGGTGGATGGTGAAGACGAAGCCGAGGGCGACGACGGCGCGGATGAGGTCGCTGGCGATCATGATTTTCTTGCGGTCGAGGCGGTCGAGCAGGACTCCGGCGATGGGTCCGGCGAGGACGGCTGGGATGGCGCGGGCGAGCATGACGCCGGTGACGACGAGGCCGGAGCCGGATTTTTCCATGACCAGGGCGAAGACGGCGATGTTGTTGAAGTAGTCGCCGATTTCGCTGACCACCTGGGCCATCCAGGTGTAGCGGTAGTTCGGGTTTTGGCGCAGCAGGGTGGCGAGGCTGACCATTGGCTGCTTCATAATAACAGTGGATACGCGGGAAACCATGTGGAGGAGAGGGATGGGGTCTGGCGGAGAGATTTCAGGGATGAGTTTGGAGGCTTATCGCGAGCGGGCGGAGGTACTGTTGGCGGCGGCGCGGGCGGGAGACGCGGTGGCGATGGGGCGGATGGGTCCTTTGGCGGAGCCAACGGCGACGGATGCGGAACGGGCGATCGCGCGCGAGCAGGGGTTCCTGAGCTGGGCGGAGTTGCGGGAGTTTGCGGAGGCGAGCGGGGTCGGGCGGCCGGAGTTGGTGGAGGAGTTCATCGACGCGGCGGTTGCGGACCTGGGTCTGGCCGAAGCGCGGCTGGGTGCGCACCCGGGGCTTGCGGGCGGGGGCTTCTACGTGGATCTGGTGCTGGGGAACGCGCAGGGCGTGCGGCGGTTCCTGGCGGATGCGCCGGCGATGGCGCTGGTGGCGAGCGGTCCGCAACAGTGCGAGCCGCTGCTCTACGTCTGCTTCTCGCGGTATGCGCGCGGGGGCACGGAGCGGGCCGGGGCGATGGTGGAGACGGCGCGGCAATTGCTGCGGTATGGCGCGGATGCGAACGCGGCGTTCACGAGCGAGGACGCTCCCGAGAGTCCGCTGAGCTGCCTCTATGCGGCGACGGGGCTGAACAACAATGCGGGGCTGGGGCGGGCGCTGCTGGAGGCGGGGGCGAAGCCGGACGACGGGGAATCGCTGTACCACTCGACCGAACATCGGGATCTGGAGTGCGTGCGGCTGCTGCTGGAGCATGGCGCGACGGTGGCGGGTCCGCAGGTGCTGAACCACATGCTGGATGGGGAGAGCGTGGAGGGGGTGCGGCTGCTGCTGGGGGCGGGCGCCGATCCCAATGGGCGGATGGGGCGGGGCGAGACATCGCTGCATTGGGCCGTGCGGCGGGGGCGGACGGCGGCGGTGATCCGGTTGCTGCTGGAGGCTGACGCGGAGGTAGATGCGCGGCGGGAGGATGGGCGGACTGGCTATGCGCTGGCGGTGGCGAGCGGGCAGCGCGAGGTGGCGGAACTGCTGGAAGCGCGCGGGGCGCAGACGGAGCTTCCGCGGCTGGACGCGTTTCTGGGAGCGTGCGCGGTGGCGGGTCCGGATGAGCTGGAGAGGTTGCTGGCACAGCCTCCGGCGGTGACGCTGACAGCGGCGGAAGATCGTCTGCTCGGCGACCTGACGGCGATGCACGCGACGGCGGCGGTGCGCGCGCTGCTGGCGGTGGGCGTCCCGGTGAATGCGTTGGGCGAACACGGAGCGACGCCGCTGCATTGGGCCTGCTGGCACGGCTTCGCGGATCTTTTGGAGGTGCTGTTGGCGCGGGGCGCGAGTTTGACGGCGGAGGATGCGCAGTTTCACGGCACGCCGGGCGGATGGTACGCGCACGGGTTGAATGCCTGCGGCGGGGCGGGCGGGGATTACGCGCAGGTGGCGCGGCTGCTGCTGGGCGCGGGGGCGGCGATTCCGGCGACGGATTTGCCGATGGGAAGGCGGAGGTGGATGCGGTACTGCGGGAGTTTGGAGTCATTTGCGGAGGATGAGGATGGGCAGGTACGACAATGGCGGCGTTTTCTCCCGATCCGACTGGGCACACAGCTTGGATACGTCTGCGTGCGGGCTGCGTGAGGGGGAATCCATCTTCCT
This sequence comes from uncultured Acidobacteriia bacterium, assembly GCA_903876865.1. Classification (GTDB taxonomy): domain Bacteria; phylum Acidobacteriota; class Terriglobia; order Bryobacterales; family Bryobacteraceae; genus Solibacter. Next base: position 3,878 of record CAIRBY010000887.1, on the reverse strand, counting down.
GGGGGGCACCAAGAGATTGCCATCCTTCAGCAGCGTCGAAGTGCGCTGCAATCGCGCGTCGTGCATCGACCGCGCAGGCATAAAGCTCTGAGCAGAGAGATCCGCCACGCACCCGTCCATCAGGAGGAGGAGTACATGGAGTTCCATGCTTCCTCGAATACTCCCAGTATCTCCCGGCAGTTCAGCGCGGCAATCGCCTCAAACAGCGGTAAACTGTAGCGTCAGATGAGCGTATCGATGGCAGCAGGGGGTCAAGGCGACAGGCCAGCGGTGCTTCTGAGCGGCTGGAAGGCCATCGTCGGCTTGCTGCAAGTCGGGAAGTGGTGTACCCAAATTTCATGTCGGGGCGTAGCCCACCGAATGGGGTCTTCCCGCTGGACGACGAAATCACCTTGTGCTGGTTGGATTCCGGCGTCCGGAAGGCGTAAAGATGAGCCACGGCGGTCGGTCAAGCCGGTGTGAGGGGATATGAACGATCCGGTCCTCGGCGTTCCCAGGGTTGAACCGCACTCGCTTCGGCGCGCCAACATCACTTGGCGGCAGATGGTCGGTGGCCGCAGCATCGGGACGAGCCAGATCGCCGCTCATGCCAGCACCGCGATCACGGAGGAGTGCACGTTGGTTCACCTCCACCGGTAGGACGAGGTGGCCCGCCTGATCCAAACCAAGCGCGCCTGATCCGCGCGCAAGCACCGGGTGGTCGAGATGAAAAAGAAGGACAACGCGGCGTGAGCAAGGCACCAAGTTCGTATGTCACCGCGTACGATGGAGCACAGTCGGAAAGCACAAGCAAGTTCGCCGGGCTCAGTAAGAACTCGCACCACACCGAGCGGGATGCTTATCCCCGAAGTCAGGCGGAAACAGCCCGCTTCGGCCCGCCAATTCAACTGATCGCTGGTCGTCGACGAAGTACGAATAGCCCCAACATGCCGGTCGCTAGCAGAACTAACGTCGAAGGTTCCGGCACACTCGTTGGCCCAGTAACGGAAATCTGAAAGTTCTGGGTTGCGAGATCGCCAAACGCGTTCTCGTCAACGCCGCCTTGAATCGTGAACGAACCAAAGTAGTCGCCCGGTTGCGCCTGAGGGCCTATGATGATTCCAAATATAGCTCCTGCATAGGAATCACCAAAACTAAGTGATCGCGGCACAACAGTAAAGAAATTGGTCAGATCAAAATCAAGATCAGCACTCGTAAGCCCACCCGACGCTGTATTGAGGAAGACTGGATCGAAGTCTGGATTTAGCAGCGTTCCTGAAATGTCGATAGTGCTTCCTGTCAGCCCAAAGAAGTGTGGCGAGTCCAGGTTAAAAATCAAGTCGGCATGGGCCGGACTCGACAGGCACAACAGCAATGCTATCGATACCAGGACTCCGGAAAACTCTATGCGATTTCTCATCAATGGCACCTTTCTTACTGTATTTTGACCGGGGGTACGCCCACAGTCACACTGCCGCCAGAGTATTTCAGCGTAATGACGGGGACCACGGTGGAACCCACCGCTCCAATGCTCTTTGGGAACGTAAGCGCCACAACAGGCGACTGGACCGGGCCGAGGTCGGGTACCGCCATGGGCAACTGTGAGGTGGTCGACGTCGCCCCAATCTTAGCGGAACTAATGGTCACGCCTGTAACGGGCGCACCGGAGTCGACGAGTATGAACTGAAGCGTACCAGCGGAAGTCCCCATTGTTAGAGTTGCGCTCGTGGCACGAACACTCGGAACGGAAGGCGTCGTGCGAAATGACTCTACGGCACTGGCTATCGGCGAAAGCGCACCGAACGGAGTGACTTGGATCTTGAAATAATAAATCTGATTCGATTGTAGACCGGGCAGTATGACTGAATGGACTTTCCTTGGCCCGCCAGATTCCGGCGAAATCAAATAGGTGCCGAAAGTCGTACTCCCCGCTGGTGGGGGCTGGGTTGAAAATTGGACCTGCCCGCCAGTCGTCTCATCCTGAGTGATCCAAGAGACAACGGCAGAGTTAGTCGTGATGCTCGAGGTTGTGATCTGCGCGATGGCCTGTCCGGGGTCCTTCAGAACAGACTTGACAAATTGAATTGCCCCAGTATGAACTACGTCACCAGGTCCAGTTCCGTCTCCCCTACTTGCGATGCTCACGTGCGAACAAAAAAGATCCGGCGTAAAGAGATTCGCTTGGTTTGGAAGGCACGATGGGTCATTTAGAATAGAATACTCATATTCGAAGTCCGGCGTAGCGAGATGATAGCCGTCTAACGCTGCACTTTGCGTTTGCGTGTAGCTGAGAACATCGTAAACGCCACTTGGTCTCAACTCCGCCACGCCAGAGAAATTGCAATGCGTATCGATGCTGAGCCTTCCTGAGCTGTCTAGCAAATGGCAAGTTCTCCAGTCAATCGGGTCCACGGTCACTAGGCCGTTAGCTGGATGACCCCTCAGTGCGAGTTGCGCCGCAAACAATCGAGCTCGGTTCCCGCCGTAGCTGTGCCCTATTATCACGATGCGATCATCCGAGGTAGGTGCCAAGGAGTCGATCCAGTTCTGAGCCACGACATGATCGGCATCCGTTTGGGGTACGATGCATTGTGGATCCGAGGGGATCGGTGTGATCAAGTTAACGAAGCACTGAGTCGGAGGCCCCACACCAGGGTAGTGTGCGGAGTATTGATTGCTGTCGTAAAACGTGAATGTTCGTGCAAATAGAGCCGGGTGCAAGACGATTTCATCCCGTAACTCCTGAGCCAGCGCAGCCATTCCCGGACAGTTGTACGTATCGCATTGATCCGGGTAGGTGACGCCGTCATCGCTTGGGCTTAAGGTCGTTGGCGCATTGTTCCAGCCGGTGAAGAGCACGACGATTAGGCGCCTGTATATGCCCGCAAACTGGATCGTCCCACTCGGGTTCAGGGTGAGCGTCTGGTCGGGTGGAGTGTAGTAGCCCGTCACTGGGGTAAAACTGATTCGATACGTTCCGGCAGCGATCGTGGCAAGCGTGTCAAAAAACTTGCCGTTCCGTATAAAGCCAGCGATGGAAGTGTTTGACGTTGGATCGACTTCAAAACTGGCCGCATCCAGGTTAGTGGTAATGATGATCCGCCCAAGACCGGCCGTTCCATTGACGGTATAGCTTCCCGAGAGGCTGGTGATGGCGCCCACGTTGATTTGCTTCGGAGCGAGGACGGGCGTGTTGTATCCGTTGATAGCGTTGAACTTTAACGTGTAGGTGTCGAACGGCATATAGGTGAGCGTCAGCGGGTAAGGGCCGCCGCCGTTAAGCGATGGACCATTTGTCCGCGACAGTGTGAATGTGGCATTGGCAATATTGCTGTCAATTTGAACCGTTCCAGTGCACCCCAGGTATGTGCCGACAAACGATAACGGTGAACCCGCGGTCAGTGTTTTCGTTTCCGAAGGCGCCGTTGTGGCGCAACCCGCCACCGAAAAGTACGTGATGGTATAGGTTCCGGCAGGAACGTTGCTTTGTGTAAAGATCGGCCCAGTTCCAACATAGTGGCCTGGTTCGATGACGAATTCGCCCTGCGGAACGTTGGTCGCGACACCGATCGTCCCCATTGGAGCCGCGCCGCCCCAGACCTCAACGCTACTAACAGGCCCCCAATTGTAGCCACCAGCAACGAGGACGGCTCCCGATTGCAAGAGCGTCGCTGTGTGAGCTTCCCGGGGCGTAAACATCGTGCCCGCCAAACTCCAGAGCCCCGTGACGTGGTCTCGCAATTCGGCGGAGGACAGGATTGTATTTGACCTGCCAGGCGCTCCCTGTTGTCCACCAACGACCAGCACATCACCATTAGGAAGCAGCACGGTGATGTGATCACGGCGGCTCTGGTTCAACGTGGAACCAAACTGACTCTGGCCATTCGGGAGCACGGTCG
>CAIRBY010000886.1 GCA_903876865.1 uncultured Acidobacteriia bacterium | reverse complement strand
TGGAGAACTACGGCGTGCCCCCCGATATCTACATCGACAACACGCCCGCCGATTTCCTCGCCGGCCACGACCGCCAGATCGAAAAGGCAATCGAAGCGCTGAAGCAGTAGGACAGGCCTCCCGGCCTGTCTTTGTTGTAGGACAGGCCTCCCGGCCTGTCCCACTTCATTTTGCCTTTCGTCGCCGATCAAGATCTAAATCGATGCAGCCGGGACAGGCTGGGAAGCCTGTCCTACTTACCGCACGTATTCTCGCGGAGCGTGTTCCAATCGGGGTACACGTGGGGCGAGCCGCCGATGCAGCGGCGCTCCATCCCGTACCCCGTAATTTCGTTCCGCTCCACCACGTTGCCGCGCGCCAGCGCCGGGCGTTCCGCGCCTTCGCCCAGATAGATTCCGCTGCGGAACAGATCGGGCTCGCCCGCCGTCCAGAAGCAGCCGCAGTGGGCCAGATTCAGATGCAGCAGGCGATTGTGCGCGATCGCATTCTCTTCGCCGATCACAAAAATGCCGCCGTATTTCACGCCGTCCAGCAGGTTCCCCTCGATGCGCACGTGCCGCGATTGCATATCGGGATTGGTGTTGTTCATAACGATTCCATACCCGCCGATGTTCACGCACGCGTTGTCGCGCACGTCGCCATCGTGGAAGCCGTCCAGGTCCAGGCACTTGCCGTTGATGCCGAAGAACTGATTGCGCGCGTACAGGCTGCGATCCACATTTCCCGCCGTATCCACGCCCACCGGAATCGCCTTGCCCTCCACATCCACCGTCTCCTCGGGATACCCGATGCGCCGCCCTACATTGCCCTCCACGCGCACCTCGGTGGCGTGGCCCACCTGCAACGCATCGCGCCCGATCTCTTCCAGCAGGTTCTCCGTGAAGACGCCGCGCGCGTTGCGCGGAGAGGTGTAGAGCGAATGCGTCCAGATGCCGTTGCCGCGCACGTTGCGCACTTCGCAATGAGTCACGCGAAAATCGCTCGTGCCTTCCTCCAGCAGAATTCCACCCGTGGTGTTGTTGCGCCCCGCCGCGTTGCGGGAGCCGCTATCCAGCACGCGCACGCCATCGATCGTGACCCGCCGCGCGCGGCTCACCAGCACCGCGAAACCGGCGATCTCGCGGAAGCGCACGTTCTGTATTCCCAGGTCCGCCACGCCTTCGGCGAGCACGCCGTTGTTGCGCGTGAAGCGCGCGAAGGGCACGTCATACCCCGGCAGCCCCGTGCGCTCTTCCAGCGCGGCGCGATTGCCGTCCACCGTGAAATCGCGCGGCGTTACGCGATTGCCGCGCACCACCACCAGCGCCCGTCCGTGGAAATCCGCCGCCGCCCGCAACACAGATCCGGAAGCCGAGCCGCGCAGTTCCGCGCCCTCTTCCAACACCATCTCCGCGTGGATTTCCGTGACTCCCGGCCGCAGCAGTACAGACCGCGGCCCCGGCGTTTGCACCAGGAAGAAGAGCGCGGCGGCAAGTAGCATCGCCCCCGCGGCAAGCGCGCGCACCAACTAAGCCACCTCGATCGCCAGCGGCGCGAACGTGCGCTTTCCCAGCCGGACCGTGACCTCGTGCGCGCCCGGCCCCGTGCGCTCCGGCAGACGGAAATTGAACTCGTAGCGCTGCGTCACCGGGTCCGCGCAGAAGCTCTCGATCTCGAGCGCGTCCGCGCCATCCACCTGCGCGTGGAACGTGGCGGCATCGCCCACATCGTGCATCGTCACCTTCACGGAGCGCGTCGCGATGCGCGTTCCCGAGATGAGATTGATACCGTCGCTGATGCTCGCAATTCGCGGCACCGAAGGGCCGGAGGGCATCACCCGCACCCAACTCGCTTCGCACAACGGCTGTCCCAGCCACACCATCTCCACCGGTACCAGCCCGGTGCGAATCCCCTCGGGCAGCGTCACATTGACTTGCGTGATGCCGTCTTTTTCCGGCTCGCCAATGTAGATCACGCGGCACGCCGCGCCATCCGCCGTCACCCGGAGTTGGTGCAGGTCCACCTCCTCGGGCAGCCCTTCCACCCAGAGCGAGAGCGCCGCCAGCGCGCCGCGCGAAGGCGCCACCGCCTCCCCCGTGAGCGCGTTGCTGATCTTGCGGATCACCGCCTGCGTGGTCACTTTGCGCCCCGCCAGAGACGCGCCCCAGCCCGCCGGACGCTTGCGGCACGTGATCCACATGTACTGCGTCCAGAGCTGCTCCACCACCAGCAGTTGCAGGTCCTGCTCGCGCGTGAAGGTGAGGATCTCTTCCTCGGTGATGCGTACGCCGCTCCACGTATCGTACTGCTTCGCATGCGGCGGCAGTCCGTTCATCTGGCAGCGCAGCACGCCGCCCGGCTTCAGCACGCGCCGCGCCTCGCGCAAGTAGTTGAAGACCACTTCCTTGCTCGGGATGTGCTGAAACACCGCGTAGGAGTAGACCAGATCGAATTTCTCGTCCGGGAAGATGCTGAGGTCGGAACCCGAACTGTGATGCGGGTGCGCGTTGGGCGTGTTGGCCAGCCGCGTCTCCGCCAGACGGATCATCTCATCGGCCACATCCACACCGTGAATCTCCGCGAAATGGCGGCTCATGGGCCGCATCAGCCTGCCCGGCCCGCAGCCGATTTCGAGCGCCGCCTCGCGGCCGCGCAGCCGCTTCAGGTCCCACTCCAGCCCCTTCACCACGTCCGCGCCGGTGGCGAAAAACTCCTCGTCGTCCTGTTCCCGGCGCCCGAATGCGACGTAATAGTAAGCGTCTTCCCCGGCGCGCTCGTTCCAATCCGCGCGCATGCGCTCTAAAACTTTAGGATCTTCCATTTCCAGTTGTTATTCTAACGTTTATGTCTCTCGCATTTCGCGGCGTATCCTGCGCTCCGCTGGAACTGATCGACGCGGTGGCTCCGGATGGCGCCATCATCGGCATCATCGGGGAAAACGGCGCGGGCAAGAGCCGCCTGCTGCGCGTGGCCGCAGGGCTCGATTCGCCTTCCGCCGGTTTCGTGAAGGCTTCCGGAGACGTCCGTCTCCTCGGTCCCTCGGACCCGCTCAATCTCGCCCCCGCCCCCGTCCTGCTCATCGACCGCACCTTCGCGCATCAGGATCTGCTCGCCCGCGAACGCGCCGCCGTCGCGCTCGATCGCATCCGCCGCGCCGGCGTCACCACCCTGCTCGTCTCCCACGATGAGGATCTGATCCGCCGCCTCTGCGACGAAGTCTGGTGGATTCACGAGGGCAAACTCGCCCAACGCGGCGATCCCGAAGAGGTGCTCGCCGCCTATCGCAAGCACGTTGCCGAACGCGTGCGCGCGTGGGGAGAGTCGCTCAATCCGCCGCTCGCCCCCAAGGTGCGCCGCGGGGACGGGCGCGCCGAAATCCTGCGCGTCGAAACCATCGGCGATAGCGGTAAGCCCACCATGGTCTGGCGCAGCGGGGAACGCGCCGTGGTCAAGGTGGCCGTGCGCTTCCACGAAGCCGTCGCGGACCCGGTGGTCGGCATCATGATCCGCACCCGCATCGGCCTCAATGTCTACGGCACCAATACCGAACTGGAGCAGTTGAAACTCGGCCCCTGCGCCGCCGGCTCCACGCTCGAACTCGCCTTCGCTTTCTGGTGCGAACTCTGCCCGCAGGAGTACACGCTCACCGTCGCCTCGCACGATCCCGATGGCGTCTGGCACGACTGGCTGGAAGACGCCGTCGCCTTCAGCGTCAGCGATACCCGCTACACCGCGGGCGTCTCTAATCTGCGCGCGCAGGTCAGCCTCCTCAGCAAGAGCTGACGCGATCAAGTCCTGCAATGTATTGGGTGGGAATGACTGTCCCCGGGCATTGCCGGGGACAGGTCGGACAAGCAGGCTGAGGAAGCCCGCGGAAGCTTCAGGTGAGCGGCTGCGAACCGCGGCTTACTTGCGGCGGCTGGCGCGCAACATCATGACCCCGCCCGCGATCAGGGCCAGGGCGTTCATGCCGGACGCGGGGCTGATTTCCGGGCCGACGAGTGGCGGCGCGGGCATCGCCACGGCCAACCCCATCACCAACAAAACGAACCCGATCATCTTCTGCATGTTTTTCTCCTCCGAGAAGCGTAGCATATTAGAGCGCCGCCAGCACTTCCCTGTATAGATATTTCGAGCCTTCGATGCCATCCCACGGCCCGTCTTCGTATTCGAGCGCGAACGTGCCCTCGAAGCCCGCCGCCATCATGATTTTCACCGAGCGCTTCACGTCGTTGTCTTTCCAGCGGTTCCAATACTTGGCGTGCACATTGGTGTGGGCATACGGCGCCAGCGATTTCAAGCCGTGATACATCAGGTACTCGTGCTCCCAGTTGCAGAAGTCCGGCGAGGCTTCGCAGAACGGGCTGTTCACCGCGTCCACGATGATGCGGATGTTGATCGGGTTGGCCGTCAGCCCCCAGTGATTTTCCAGCGTGACCTTGACCCCGACCTTGGAGCCGTAGTCCGCCATCACTTTGAAGGATTCGATGCAGTTGGCCAGGTACTTCTCGATCTCGTTGTTGCGCGGATAATCCGCCGTGGCCAGCGGGGCGGGCGCGAGGCGCGGACCGCCGCTGTTCACCCGCATGGATTTCGCGCCGATGATTTTCGCGCCATCCAGCCACTTCTTCGCCACTTCAATGCCGGCCTTGCGCTTCTCCGCATCGAGTTCGCAGATGTCGCGCGGCGCGTTGTTAGAGATGTGCTGGCACGTTGTCCCGGTCGCGGCCATCTTCTTCGCCAGCTTGTCGAGCCACTGCTTGCCGGAGGCGGTGGAGGGGTCGAACTCGCGCGAGGTGCGCGTGGCCGCGCCCACCATCAGCGGCACTTCCACGTACATGCTATCATCCGCCACATCGCCGAACAGGCCCGAAAACAGGTCCATGTGCGTGACGCCGGGAAACTGATCCTTGGTGAATTGCGGCATGTCGAGCATGGTGATCTCGCCATACTTTTTCTTCAGCGCTTCCGCCGCCGGATTGGCGCCGAAGCTCATGCGGCTCTTGAAAATGAAGCGCAGCGGCCAAGTGTTCGAAGCAAGGCGGTCGAACTTCTGCTTCTCCGTCAGCGGACTCGCCGCCGCCTGCGGTGCCAGCGCCAGTCCGGTGGCGCCGATGCCCACGCCCGTGGCCTTGAGAAAATCTCTACGTCCGGGATGAAAGCCGCTCCCTCGTTCCTGGTCCATATGTCCGCGCTCCTTGCCGGGCCCCTGTAGCGTATCAGTGTAGCCTATCAGGCACCGCGCCCGGCTAGGGATTGCCCGCACGTACCTTTTTTGACACAATAAAGTTTGGTCGCCCGTTCCAAAAAACTCCCGGCGTTCTTTTAGGAATCAGCTCTCGGAAACGAGCCCGTCAGAGAGTGGCTCCTGGGGCTGACTCTGGAGGATCGCAAGCGCGTCGGCCGGGATATTCAACGGGTCGAATTCGGCTGGCCGGTCGGCATACCCTAGTGTCGGAGCCTTGGCAACGGCCTCTGGGAAGTGCGGAGCGACTTGACCGGCGGGAAGATCGGGCGCGTAGTTTTCTGCGTGACGGCGGAGCACATGGTGCTGCTGCACCGCTTCGTCAAGAAGACGCAGAAGACTCCAGCCCAGGACCTGAGACTGGCACTCAAGCGAATGACGGAGATACTCTGAAATGGCACGCAAGAAGCAGGGTAAGGTCGGGTCCTCGTTTGACGGCTTCCTGGCCGATCAGGGAATCCTGGAAGAGTGCGAGCAACAAGCTGTCAAACAGATCCTCGCCGACCAGATCAAAGCCGCCATGGAGAAAGACTGCATCACCAAAGCGGCCATGGCCATCCGGATGCAGACCAGCCGCAAAGCGCTCGACCGTCTTCTCGATCCCACCAACACGAGTGTCACCCTGCACACCCTGCAACGCGCCGCCGTGGCCATCGGCCGCCAACTCCGGCTCGAATTGGTCTGAATGGCTGACCGTCAGCGGGAACGGTCGCGTTACCCGTTCCCTTTGATCACTCCTCAGAAGCTGAAGGTGCCGCGGAACTGCATGTTGCGCGAGCTGTTGTTGGGGCCGGTGGCCTGGCCGAACGTCGTGCTCTGAATGTTCATCGTACTCACGTTGGTTCCAGAGAGAGCCGCGATGGGACTGACCAAGCCCCAGGTCGGGTGATTGAGCAGGTTGGTGGCGCCGGCCCAGATCGCGAGCTTGCCGCGTTCGCGGATCTTGAAGCTCTTCGTGATCGAAGCATCCCATGCGAACGCGTTCTTGTTGTACACGTAGATCGCGTTGCCCCATACGCCGGCCGTGGTCGGCGTGATGAAGTACTGCGTGTTGGCGCGCCCGTCCGCCCCGATCAGCGAGCGGTCCAGCGTGTAGCGGCTGGTGTTGGCGGCCTGCGTGTTGACCATCATGCCCTGAATCTGGCTGAGCGAAACGCCGGGCGCGAGCATGATCCCCGGGTCGTTGCCATTCACCGTGTTGAAGGCCGAAGCGCCGCTGGTGAGCTTCACCGGCAATCCCGAGCGGATGGTCAGTACATTGCCCAGGTTCCAGCCGCCGAGCAGGCTATCCACCCACTTATTCGTCAGGTTGAGTTTGCGGCCCTTGCCGATGGGCAGGTCGTACGTGCCCGTGTTCTGAAACACGTGCCGGATGTCGTAGTTGGAGGGTCCGCGATCCAGGCTCGGATTGCGCAGCGTGGTCCAGTTAAGCGCCTGATTGGTGTTGCTGGTGGCCAGGTTGGTGAGGCCCTTGCTGAACGTGTAATAGCCCTGCCAGACCAGGCCGCGGGAGAGGCGCTTGGTGACCTGCGTCTGCAGGCCGTTGTAGCTGTGCCAGCCCGTATCGTCCAGGTAATTCAGCGTGCCCGCGGAGAAGGGGTTGGTGAGGAAGAAGTTGATCGGGTACGCGCCAGGGGCGTTGAAGCCCAACCGCTGCCCGCACGGCAGAAAGTTAGTGCCGAACATATGGCACATATAGGTGCTGTTGGTGGCCAGCGTGTTGGCCATGCCGCCCGCCGCGCCGTTCTTCAGGTTGGTGGCGAAGGTGGTGGAACTGTAGCCCGAGCCCGCGGCGATCGCGGGCTGCGAACCGAGCGCGCCGAAGACGTTATCGAAGAAGGGAATCGCAACCTGTCCCGGCAGGCCCTGATTGCCGAAGTTGGTGGACTTCAGCGTGTAGCTCGGCGCGGACATCGCCGCCACGGTGGTGCCGTTGGCGATCGCCAGATTGTTCTGCGCCGCCTGGAAAGATCCCAGGAAGCCATTCTCGTAGATGTTCACTTCGTTCAGATTGCTGGTGCGCCAGGAGTGGTGCGCCTGGTTGCCGACATACTTCACCTCCACCACAAAATCCTTGCCCAACTGGCGCTGGAAGCCTGCATTCCAGTTGATGGTGTAGGGCGTCCGCAAATTCGGATTCACGCCGCTGAAGGTGTTGCTGAACGTGAACGCGGATTGGTGAATCACGGGCGTGTACGCCGGGAAGGCCGGTAGCGCGTTGGCGGAGTAGTTCAAGAGCGTCGAGTTGTAGGGCGTGGTCGTGCCCATCACCGCCGCGGAGGAAAACTGCTGCCCCGGATTATTGCCCGCGGAGAGCGCCCACATCTGCGTGCCCTCGTCGTAATAGATCAGCGCATAGGAGCCGCGGAATACGGTGTGATTGCCGCCCAGCAGTTTGCTGAGCAGGCCCTTTTGCGGCTTGGGATTCCAGGCGATGCCGAGATTCGGAGCGGGGTTCTTGAGGTCCGGTTTAAAGCCGTGGCCGCGCGTATAATTCACCGGGTCGTTGTTGCCGCTGAGTTTGCCAGGCTGGAAGATTCCGAGCGAGGGGCCGTAGAGATTGTTGAGGTCCGGGAACGCGGTGACGCCGGCCGGGTTGTACTGGTCGCCCTGCAGTTCCCAGCGCAGGCCGTAGTTGAGCGTGAGGTTCGGCTTGATGCGCCAGCGGTCGGCGAAGAACAGGCCGCCCTCGTAGGCAGCGGTCCACGTGTATTTAACGTCGCCGGTATATTGCAGCGTCTTGGGGCTGAGCTGGTTGGTCTGCGCAATCGCGGAGAGGCGCCCGGTGAGCAGCGCATAGAGCGAGGCGGCCGTGGTGAAATCCGCGGCGTTGGAACCGGGCATGGTGGTGGTGTTGAAGATGGAAGAGACCGGGTCGCCGGTGGCCACGCCCACGGTGTAGGCAGGGCTCTGGAAGAACTCGGTGGTGTCGTTCCACACGGTCTGCCGGTACTGCGCGCCATAGGTCAGGTTGTGATTGCCCCGGATCATCGTGACGGTGTCGTAGGCCGTGACAATCTTGTGCCGCCCGGTGGTGTTGGCGTTCTCCAGAATGAATGGCGAGAGGCCGAGCGGCAGGGTGTTGACGCGCATCGGCTGCCCGTTGTACGTATTCTCCGCCGCATAGCCGGGCTTGGAAGCCGCATTGCTATCGCCCGAGTGCTGAATGCCGTAACGGAATTCGTTGAACATGCGCGGCGAAATCGTCCAGTTCATGGCGCCGCTCCACAGATAGTAGCCGCCCAGGCGCTTGGGGCTCTGCAGCGGCACATCCGCACCGGGCCAGTTGTGCTGCCCCGGATTCCACTGGTGCTGGATCGACCACGTGCCGGTCAGCTGAATCTTCGGCGTCACGTAATAATCCAGGCGGGTGGTGGGGTATTGATCGTAGATGCGGCGCGGGTCCAGCCAGTTCAGCGTCTGCTGGTTGAAGTTGTTATTGATCGGCGTCAGGAAGCCGGAGGAGATCGCCTTCGCCTGCTTGCCCAGCATGTCCGTCATCACCGGATTCGGAGTGCTGCTGTAGCCGTTGGCGGCCGCAATCTGCAGCACGTTGATGGGCTTGTAAGCGCCCGTGCTCCCCACCTGATAATTGAACGTGCCGGTATTGGCGTCCGGGTTCAGGACCGTGCGCGCGGAGACCGCGTCGGAGGGAATATAATCCACTTCCAGATTGACGAAGAAGAAGACCTTGTCGCGGAAGCGCGTTCCCGGCAGCAGTTTCCCGCCCAGGTTGCCGCCATAGTTGTGCGTGCGGCTGCGCGGACGGACACCCTGCCCCGTCGCATTACGCGTCCAGGTGTTGGCGTTGAAGAGTTCGCTCGCCGGCTGATAGAAGAGGCTGCCGTGATACTGATTGGTGCCGCGGCGGGTGGTGAATTTGATGTTGGTGCCGCTCATGCCGGCGGAATCCGCGCCCAGGCCGGCGGATTCCACGGTGACTTCCTCCACCGCGCCCATGCGCACCGGCGCGGTCGCGTAGAAAGAGGTGCCGCCGCTCTTGTTGCCGTTCGAAGAGTTGCCGATGCCATCCAGCGTGATGTTGATGGATGCGCCCGGCATGTTGTTGAAGCGCGTATCGCCGGCGCCGTTATTATCCGGCGGCGAGGCGCCCGGAACCAGGCGCGCGATACTCAACACGGAGCGGCCCATCAGCGGCAGTTCGTTTACTTCCTTGTACTCTTTGGTGTCGGAAGAGAGGTTGGATGTGGTCTCGAGCACGGGCGCCGACGCTCCCTCCACCGTCACCGTATCGGTCTGTTTGCCCACCTGCAGCGTGACCGGAAGGTCCGTGGTGCGGCTCGCCTCCACGGCGACGTGGCTGACCTTGGAGACCTGGAAGCCCGCCGCCGTCACGGTCACTTCGAACCGGCCGAAGCTGAGGTCCGGGAAGAGGAAATTGCCCGCCGCGTTGCTGGAAGATTCGCGCACGTTTCCGGTGCCTTCATCCTTGAGCACGATCCTTGCGCCCGGCACGGACGCGCCGCTCGGATCGGAAATTGTCCCCGAAAGCGCTCCCACGATTCGAACCTGCGCGGACAGAAGGGAAGAGCCGAGGCAGAAACCAGCCGCCAGAAGCCAGATCCCGAAAGATGCCACTGAGTGTTTGTGTATGCGCTGCATGAGTGTGAAGACCAGTTGTGTCCGAAGCGGTTCACGGCTGGAAGCCGTGGGATTTATCACATAGTTTAGGGGTTGAAGGAACGCACTGTCAAATTGGAATGACACCAAGAGACCCTGAAATCCGCGAAAAAAAGGGGGAACCCGGCGGAGCCACAAGCGCGAGGTGTAGCTTACAATAGGTGACTGGGCCTCGCTACACTCCGGCGGCGCCGCGCTGAGAGGAACCTCCCCACATGAAAAAGCTGCTGTCGATTCTGTCCGCCATACCCCTGTGCTTACTGCTGCAAGCACCTTTACAGGCACAGTCGGCGGACGCCGAGCGGATGCGCCACATTTACCTGATGGGCGACCACACCGACTACGGGGTCCTCGAAGGCGAAGCCCTGGTACAAAAGCCGAACGCCGAGTTGGCCACGCGCGGCATCTACCTGCTGGGCGCGATCCGCAACCGCGATTTCATCCAGCACGTGCCGGTTTACGCGATGCTAACCGCCATGATCAAGGAAGCGCCCGATAGCCCCTGGACGCTGCTGGTGCGCGCCGCCACGGCGGATATGGGAGACGAGGCCGAGCGCCTCTGCGACGAAGCCATCCGCCGCGCCGGCAAAGAGGCGCTGGTGCCGCTGCTGGCCAGCGAAGTGATGCTCTTCTCGGCCCGAGCCGCCAACTACGCACCGCTCGCCAGCTTCATCGAGAAGCACAAGGCCGAACTCGAAACCACCACCGATGGTCTGGTCAGCCTGGCCAGCCTGTACGATCGCCTGGCCCTGGTCTCGAGCCGCCCCGACCCCACCGGCGCGGCGCTTTATAACCGCGCCCTCCAGCAGGACCCGCACAACACGCGCATCGCCATCGCCAAGGCCATCAAGCTGATCAACACGGACAAGAAGCCGGCGGAGGCGCAGGCGGTCACCGAGGCTGCGCTCCCCTACGCTCCGGAGTCCACCCAGTTGCATATGTACCACTGCAACTCCATCAGCGCCGGCGCAGCAACGAAGGCCGAAAAGGCGCGGTTGATTCGCGCAGACCTGGAAGTGCTGGTAGCGAAGGTCGCCGTGCCGCCCTTCAAAATGCTCACCCTGTTTGGCATTCTGCGCAATTACTCCAAGCCGGATGCACTGGCGATCGCGGAACTGATTCTGCAGAAGCAGCCCCAAAGCCAGGCGGCGGATGCAGCGCGGCTCGAACTGGATCTGGCGAAATACCGCGCCATCCCCACCGGCACGGAGTTGCCCGCCGAGATCCGGGACGAGGCCGCGCGCAAACTGATCGCCCTGGTGAACCGGCCCACGCCCACTTCCTGGTACGCCGAGAACGTCGTTTCCAACACGCTCCAGACCCTGCTGCTGGATAAAGACGATGTGGAGAGCGACCTGCTGCTGGAGGCCGCCAAGGCGGTCCGCGCGGATGTGGCGTCGCCGTTCGCCGTCGCCGTGGCCACCGAGAAGGCGCATTTGCCGGAGCTCGAACACCTGGCTCTCACCCGCATCGCCGCGGGACTCGCACAGGCACG
The DNA here is from genome assembly GCA_903876865.1 of uncultured Acidobacteriia bacterium. Taxonomy (GTDB): domain Bacteria; phylum Acidobacteriota; class Terriglobia; order Bryobacterales; family Bryobacteraceae; genus Solibacter. Next base: position 132 of record CAIRBY010000886.1, on the reverse strand, counting down.
CCAGCGCAGCGCGGAGTGGAAAATTCCGGCCAACGTCGCCCCCGAAAGCACGGCCCTGTGGAACGAACTGAGTTCCTGGTATGACGTGCTCGGCTACGCCCAACTGCAGGCTGGCAAAATGGATGCCGCCAG
>CAIRBY010000885.1 GCA_903876865.1 uncultured Acidobacteriia bacterium | reverse complement strand
GTCAACGATCTGGACGATCACGAGCGCAAGGAAGCCTACAACTCCGATATCACCTACGGCACCAACAACGAGTTCGGCTTCGATTACCTCCGCGACAACATGAAGTTCCGCATCGACGATTGTGTGCAGCGCCCGCACAACTTCGCCATCGTCGATGAAGTCGATTCCATCCTCATCGATGAAGCCCGCACCCCGCTGATCATCTCCGGGCCGAGCGAGGAATCCACCGACAAGTACTACAAAATCAACCGCATCATCCCCAAGTTGGTCCGCGGCGAAGTCATCGAAGGCAAGGAGCCGGGCGAGAAGTACACCACCGGCGATTACACCATCGATGAAAAGCACAAGAGCTCCGCGCTCACCGAAGAGGGCGTGCTCAAGCTCGAAAAACTGCTCAACATCGGCAACCTCTACGATCCGCAGAACATCGAGTGGAACCACCACGTGCAGCAGGCGCTGCGCGCCCACGTGCTCTATCAGCGCGACCGCGAATACGTGATCCGCGATAGCGATGAAGGGCCCGAAGTGGTGATCGTGGATGAGTTCACCGGGCGCCTCATGCCCGGCCGCCGCTGGAGCGATGGCCTGCACCAGGCCGTAGAAGCCAAGGAAGGCGTCAAGATCCAGCGCGAGAACCAGACCCTCGCCACCATTACCTTCCAGAATTACTTCCGTATGTACAAGAAGCTGGCCGGCATGACCGGCACGGCCGAAACGGAAGCCGCGGAATTTTACAAGATTTACAAGCTCGAAGTGGTCGTGATCCCGACCAACCGCAAGATGATCCGCGCCGAGAACACCGACATGGTGTACCGCACGGAGATCGAAAAGTTCCGCAACGCCGCCAAGGAAATCAAGGAATACAACGCCAAGGGCCAGCCCGTTCTGGTCGGCACCATCTCCGTCGAGAAGAGCGAACACCTCTCCGGCATCCTCAAGAAGATGGGCGTGAAGCACGAAGTCCTCAACGCCAAGAATCACGAACGCGAAGCCGGCATCGTCTCCCAGGCGGGGCGCAAGAACGCCGTCACCGTCTCCACCAACATGGCCGGCCGCGGTACCGATATTCTGCTCGGCGGCAACGCCGAGTTCATGACCAAAGACGAGTGCCTCAAGCGCAAAGCCGCCGAGCGCCTCAACCCGGAAGACGCCCAGTACGTCGCCGACGAGCACTTCTACTACTTCACTCACAACGAGCAGTTCTATCGTGTGCGCCGCGACGTGTGGGATGAGATTTTCGCCGAAAACAAGAAACACACCGATAAAGAGCACGATGAAGTGGTCGGGCTCGGCGGTCTCCACATCGTCGCCACCGAGCGCCACGAATCCCGCCGCATCGATAACCAGTTGCGCGGACGCGCTGGACGCCAGGGCGATCCCGGCAGTTCGCGTTTTTACCTCTCCCTGCAGGACGATCTGCTCCGCATCTTCGGCGGCGAGCGCATGCAGAACCTGATGCTCCGCCTCGGCATGGAAGAGGATGTGCCGATCGAATCGAAGATGATCACCAAGCGCATCCAGAAGGCCCAGGAGGCCGTGGAAGCGCAGAACTTCGAAGCCCGTAAACACCTGCTCGAATACGACGACGTCAACAACAAGCAGCGCCAGACCGTCTATGGCCTGCGCCGCCAGTTGCTCGAAGGCGCGGACCAGAAACAGCGCGTGATGGAGATGGTGCAGGGCATCATCGAGCAGTACATCGATATGCGCTGCCCCAACGACAAGCATCCCGATACCTGGGACCTCGCCGACCTGCGCAACGACGTGCTCACCCAGTTCGGCCACAAGCTGGACATCCGCGAATTCGGCCACCTGAACCGCGACGAAGTCGTGGAAGCGATCGTCGAGCAGTTGCAGCGCAAGTATAGCGAGAAGGAAGAGCTCGTCGGCTCGGACGTGATGCGCCAGACCGAGCGCATCGTCATGTTGCAGGTGATCGATAACCAGTGGAAAGATCACCTGTTATCCATGGACGAGTTGAAGCAGGGCATCGGCAACCGCGCCTATGGCCAGAAGGACCCGCTCGTCGAATATAAGAAGGAGTCGTACGAACTCTTCACCGCGATGATGGATCGCATCGAAGACGAAACCGTGCGCTACCTTTACTTCCTCCAGGTCAATACCGGCAGCGGTCCCGTGCTGCCCTTCCCCGAGGAAGACGAAGAGGAAGAGGGCGAGGCGGCGCCCGAGCGTCCCGACCCGAGCGAGCAGGCGCGCCAGGCGGCCAAGTCCACCATGGAGGAGTTCACCCGCAACGTCGAGCGCAAGAAAGAGCGCGAGATGGAAGCGCTCCAGTTCGTCGGCGGCGATGGCAGTTCCACCGCGCAGACCGTCGTCAGCGGCGCCAAAACCGGCCGCAACGATCCCTGCCCCTGCGGCAGCGGCAAGAAGTACAAAAAGTGCCACGGCTCGTAGGCTGAGTGGGACGGGCCATCGCCTTTCGTGGCCTGTCCGGCTAATCTGAGGTTTTGCCGTGCAAGTGTCCGTCCATCGAGTAGGGTATGCGGAACCGCCTGCCAACGCTTTCGCCTGCCAACGCTTTCGCCTGCCAACGCTTTCGCCTGCCAACGCTTTCGCTTACCAACGCTTTCGCTTACCAACCAGGCACGCCCGAGGAGTTGGCAGGCGGAACCGCCTACCCTACCTTTGAGCGCGGACATCCCATCGCAGATCAGGAGGTTTTCAACGGTGTCCTGCCTCGCCAAACGGTCAGGCCGGCAGGCGACACACGACGATCGCCTGTCCCACCCACTCCTCTCTCGGCGGTTGAGAGCCTTGACTCTCGCTGGCCTGCCCGTGCCTTGCACCAAATTCCCCCGAAGTGGCGTCTAATAGATCTATGAAGTTGAAGCTTCTCCTCGCCGCCCTACTCGTGCCCGGTCTCTCCATGGCCGCCATCTGGCCAGAAACCCTCGGACCCTGGCATCGCGCCGCCAGCCTCCAGGCTGTCCTCGCCGACCGTCCCATCTGGGATGAGTACGGGCTCAAGGAATCCGAGGCCGCCCGTTACGAAAACGGCGACGCCCGGTTCACCGCCACCGCCTGGCGCCTGCAGGATCCCACCGCCGCCCTCGCCGCCTTCGACTGGCAGCGCCCCGCCTCCTCCACCCCCTCGAAACTCGCCCCCGTAGCCGTCGAAACGGCCGATACCCTGCTCGCCCTCCGTGGCAACTACCTGTTTTCCTTCGCCGGGCGCAAGCCCGATGCCGCCGAACTGACCGCCCTCTTCGACGGCTTGCGCAACCTCGATACCAGCTCGCTGCCCGCCCTCCCCGGCTTTGTGCCGGTCAAAGACCGTGTCCCCAACAGCGAGCGCTACATCACCGGACCCGTCACTCTGGCGAAATTTGCCCCCGGAATTCCCCCCTCCGTCGCGGCGTTTCACTTCTCCGCGGAAGGCCAATTCACCGTTTTCCACAGCCCGAAAGGCGATATTCGCCTCGTGCTTTTCAATTACCCCACCCATCAGATGGCCATGCAGCAGGAACCGCTCTTCCGGAGTTTACCCGGTGGCAATGTGGTAAAGCGCAGCGGTCCGATGGTAGGGGTAGTACTGGGCGGAGCCGATCCGGATTCCGCTGAGCAATTGTTGGCCCAAATCAAATACCAGGCCGAAGTGACCCTCGACGAACGCGTTTCCACCCAGCGGGATAACATCGGCAATCTGGTCATAAACGCGTTCATTCTCATTGGGATACTGCTCGCGTTTTCGGTCGTGTCCGGCCTCGCGGTGGGTGGTTTGAAGGCCTTCCGCCATCGTGGAAAAGACGGCGAAGAGGCCGATGCGCTCACCACGCTGAACCTGTAAAACGCTCCTACCGATTTTGCAACTGCCCGTTTTTGTTCAGATTAGAGGCTTTTCCTCAGGCGAAAAATGGGCTTTCGGAGCCTTTGTGCCGGTCTGGCCGAATTTCTCGCATTCCCGCAAGTCGGCCCAATCGAGTAGGTTACGGCCCAAAAAAAACCGGCCGGATTTTCACTTGACTGGAGAGCTGGAAGGAAATAAGATCCAACTACAAAGTTTTGACGGTTGCGATTCCGTCGAGACTGATTCTCCCATCGAACATCACCCTGCAAAACAGGGGATAAGATGCCCACCCTTCGGGGTGGGCATTTCTAATTCCGGCCCCGGATTCCCGGCTCGCCCCTGCCCCATTTCTATTTCATAGTAAACATTACCGTTATACTGGTGTTATGCCTCCGCCTCTACCCTCGCGTCCGACCCGGGACCTCACCTGGCGCGAGCGGATGGCCTCCCTGCGCAACGTTCGTCCGCTGCTAAGGATGGTTTGGGACACCAGTCCGCCGCTGGTCATGGCGACTGCCGTTTTCCGCCTCCTGAGGGCGCTCTTGCCGCTGGGGATGCTCTGGGTCTCCAAGCTCATCATCGATGCCGTGGTGGGCTGGATTTCGCGCGGAAGCGGTAATCTGCCGGCCATCTGGAAGCTGGTTGCGCTCGAACTCGGCCTCGCCATCGCCAGCGACGTGCTCGGCCGCGCCAACACCCTCTGCGATAGCCTCCTCGGCGATCGCTTCACCAACCGCATCAGCGTCCGCCTCATGGAGCACGCCGCCGAACTCGACCTCGCCTCCTTCGAAGACCCCGTCTTTTACGACAAACTCGATCGCGCCCGCCGCCAGACCACCGGACGCCTCGGCCTCCTCGCCGCCCTCCTCAACATCGGGCAGGACGCTCTCACCCTCGCCTCCCTCTCCACCGGCCTGATTATTTTTTCGCCCTGGCTCGTCCTGCTCCTCGTCGCCGCCGTCATCCCCGCCTTCCTCGGCGAAACCCACTTCACCAGCCTCGCGTACTCCGTCCTCTTCCGCCGTACCCCCGAGCGCCGCAAACTCGATTACCTCCGCTTTCTCGGCGCCAGCGCGCAGAGCGCCAAAGAGGTCAAAATCTTCGGATTGGGCTCCTGGCTGGCTAAACATTACGATCAGGTTTCTGAAGATATCTATCTGGAAAATAAAATACTTGCAAAGAAGCGTGCCCTCCTCGGCTCGGCTTTCAACCTGATCTCCACCGGAGGCTACTATGGCGCCTATGCCGTGGTGCTTTCACGCACCCTCGCCGGCGCCGTTTCGCTCGGCAGTTTCACCTTCCTCACCGGTTCCTTCAGCCGCTCCCGCGCTTATATCGAACGCATCCTCTCCGGCTTCAACGATATCTCCGAACAGGCGGTCTTCCTCAAAGATCTCTTTGAATTCTTCGAGATGCAGCCCACCATCCGCAGTTTGCCGCTTTCTCTCCCAGCCCCCCGTCCCATCCGCGGCGGTTTTGAGTTCCGCAATGTCGCCTTCCGCTATCCCGGCAGTACCCGCGACGTCGTCAAAAACATTCATTTTCACCTGTATCCCAATGAAAAATTGGCACTAATCGGCGAAAACGGAGCTGGAAAAACCACCCTCGTCAAGCTCCTCGCCCGCCTCTACGACCCCACCGAAGGCCAGATCCTTCTGGACGGAATCGACCTTCGCGAGTACGATGTCGAGAGTTTGCGCCGCGAAATTGGTGTGATCTTCCAGGACTACATGCGTTATGACCTCGTCGTTCGTGAGAACATTGGATTTGGCAATGTCGCTTCCATGGACGACCAGTCCCGGATCGAGACCGCCGCGGAGAAGAGCCTGGCAAAGAGTGTGATCGACCGTCTTCCGCTCGGGTACGAGCAAATGGTGGGACGACGTTTCGAAGGTGGTGTGGACCTCTCCGGAGGCGAGTGGCAGAAGTTCGCCCTCGCCCGCGCTTACATGCGCGATGCCCAGTTGCTGATTCTGGATGAGCCCACGGCTACGCTCGATGCGCGCGCCGAGTACGAAGTCTTCCAGCGCTTCAGCGAGCTCACCCGCGACCGCATGGCCGTCCTCATCTCCCACCGCTTCTCCACCGTCCGCATGGCAGACCGCATCCTGGTGCTGGCCGATGGTGTGATCCGCGAACAGGGAACCCACGAGTACCTCGTCGGCCTGGGTGGGCGCTATGCTGAGTTATTCGAATTGCAGGCCGCCGGCTATAGATAAAGTAGTTCCACAGATAAGGTAGTGCCACAGCCCGAAAGTGCTGTGGTTAGAAGTTGCAAGAAAGTGAAGAAGAATGACTGATTTGAAGTTGCAGGTAATCCCCCTTGGCGGACTCGGTGAGTTCGGCATGAACATCACCGCCATCCGCTATGGCGAAGACATCATCGTCGTCGATTGCGGGATGATGTTCCCCGACGCCGAAATGCTCGGCGTCGATCTGGTCATGCCAGACCTGACATTTTTGAAGGAGAACCGGCAGCAGGTCCGCGCCGTGATCCTCACCCACGGCCATGAAGACCACATCGGCGCCGTGCCCTATTTCCTCTCCGAGATCGATGTCCCGGTCTACGGTACAGCCTTTACCCTGTCGCTGGTGGAGCGGCGCCTGGAAGAATACGATCTGGAAAAGGAGCCTCGCCTCATCAAGGTGAAGCCCAAGCAGGCCATCGGCATCGGCCCCTTCAAGATCGAGTTCATCCACGTCACCCACTCGATTGTCAGCGCCGTCGCGCTCGCCATCACCACGCCCCTCGGCGTGATCATCCACACCGGCGATTTCAAAGTCGACCCCACCCCCACCGATAACGAACTCTTCGATCTGCACACCCTGGCCGATTACGGCAAGCGCGGCGTCCTGCTGCTGCTCTCCGATTCGACCAACGCCGATCGCCCCGGCTACACGGAAAGCGAACGCGCCGTGAAGCCGCGCATGGAAGAGATCTTCAGCCGCGCCGATAAGCGCATTGTCGTCTCCTGCTTCAGCTCTTCCATCCACCGCATTCAGTTGGTGCTCGATCTCGCCGAGGAGTTTGGCCGCCGTGTCGCCGTGGTGGGCCGCAGCATGGTCTCGGTCACCGAGATCGCCCACTCCCATGGCCTCCTCAGCATCCCCGATGGCATCCTGTTGCGTCCCCAGGACGCGATGGATCTGCCGCCGGAAAAAGTCGCGATCCTGATCTCCGGCACGCAGGGCGAACCCATGTCCGCGCTCTCGCGCGTGGCCGTGGATAACCACAAGCACATCTCCGTGGATAAGGGCGATACCGTGGTGCTCAGTTCGCGCATCATCCCCGGCAACGAAAAGTCGATCTACCGTGTGATCGACCACATGTCGCGCCGCGGCGCGGATGTGATGTACGGCAACATGAATCCGCCGCTGCACGTCTCCGGACACGCCAGCGTGGAAGAGATGAAACTGGTGTTGAACCTGGTGCGTCCGCGCTACTTCATGCCCATCCACGGCGAGTACCGGCAATTAACGAAGCACGCGCGCCTCGCCGAGCATCTCAAGTTCGTGGGACTCGAAGAGAGCTTCATCATGGATACGGGAGACATTCTCGAACTCGACGTCCGTGGCGCCCGTAAGGCCGGCAGGGTCACCGTCGGCCGCGTCTGCATCGATTCCGGTTCGGTGGATGACGTGGTACAGGAAATGGTCATCCGCGACCGGCGCCTGCTCTCCGAAGACGGCATCGTGCTGCCCGTGATCGCGATCAATCGCCATACCGGCAAGCTGGAAAGCCCGCCGGAAATCGTCAGCCGCGGTTTCGCCGTGGCCGAAGATGGAACGTCGTTCATGGAATCGGCGCGAGCGGTCGTCATGAAAACACTCGAAGGTTCGAATCTAGAGGAGAAGACGGATTGGGGAGTCATGAAGGAAAAGGTCCGGGCGGACCTGAAACGGCACATCGTGAAGCAGACGTCGCGGCGCCCGCTGATCATGCC
>CAIRBY010000884.1 GCA_903876865.1 uncultured Acidobacteriia bacterium | reverse complement strand
TTCCACCCGTTGGACGCGACCATCATGTATACGTCCTCGCAGCATCTGTGGAAGACGGTGGATGACGGCCACTCCTGGCAGATGATTTCTCCCGATCTGACCCGCGGCGACCCCAAGACGCTGGGCGATTCCGGCGGGCCGATCACGCATGATCAGAACGGTCCCGAGATTTACGGCACCATCTTCACCATCGCGCCTTCGCACAAAGAGAAGGACACGATCTGGACCGGATCGGACGACGGCGTCGTCAATATCACGCGCGACGGCGGCAAGCATTGGACAAAGATCACGCCTCCCGGCATGCCGGAGTTCGGTCGCGTGAGCCTGATTGACGCCTCTACCTTCGATGCGGGGACGGCGTATGTGGCCGTAAAGAACTATCAGAACGATGACCGCCATCCCTACATTTTCAAGACTTCCGATTACGGCAAGACCTGGTCCAAGATCGTAACGGGCATTCCGGAGAGTGATTTCGTGCACGCGGTGCGCGAAGATCCGGGCAAGAAGGGGCTATTGTATGCCGGCACCGAGCACGGCATTTACGCCAGCTTTAACGACGGCGCGGAGTGGCAATCGATCGCGTTGAATCTGCCCGACACACAGGTGTCTGACCTGGTCATCGAAGGCAACGATCTGGTGATCGCAACCCATGGACGGTCATTCTACGTGATGGACAACATTGCGCCGCTGCGCCAGTTGTCTCCGGCGGTGCTGAGTTCGAGCAGCTATCTGTTCAAGCCGCCGACAGCGGTGCGAAATGTAGGGCAGGGAAGGATCTCCTATTTCCTCAAGCAGCCTGCAGACAAAGTGCAGATCGATATCCTCGATGCCAAAGGGCAGGTGGTTCGCACCTATACCGGCACCGCGGAGGACGATGCGCGCGGTGGACGCGGCGGACGCGGTGGGCGTGGCGCTGCGGCTGGCGCGGCACCTGCGGCCGAAGAGGCTCCGGCCGAAGACGATGGCGGCGGCGGTGGACGCGGCATGGCGGCACAACCGGTGCCGCGCAAAGCCGGCATCAACAACTTTGCCTGGGACCTGCGCTATCCGGGTGCGAAGGGCTTCCAGGGCATGATCCTGTGGAGCGGCGGACGCGGCGGGCCGATCGGCGTGCCGGGTGCGTACACCGTGCGCTTGAGCGTGAACGGGCAGGTACTCTCAGAGAAGATCAATCTGGAGAAGGACCCGAGAATCGATAGCGTGACCATTGCCGATCTGACCGAGCAGTTCAAGCTCGCCATGCAGATCCGCGATAAGACCACCGAATCGAACGAGATGGTGATCACCATCCGGGAACTGCGCAAACAGATGGCGGACCGCCTGAAGCAGAATAGCGATGCGGCGTTGAAGACGGCCTTCGACGCTCTCGATAAAAAGATGACGGCGGTGGAGGAAGAGGTCTATCAGGTGCGCAACCGCAGCGGACAGGATCCGCTCAACTTCCCGATCAAGCTGAACAACAAACTGGCAGCTCTGGAACGCGTGGTGGAGACGGGCGATGGCAAACCGATCGCTTCATCCTACACCGTCTTCAAGGAGTTGTCTGACCAGCTGGCGGTGCAGAAGGGCAAGCTGGATGCAGCGCTCAAGACGGACCTGCCCTCGGTGAACCAGTTGCTCACAGCGCGCAGCCTGAAGGCGCTGGAAGTCACCACGACCGAGTCGAAGTAGCTTGCCAGAGGGGCAGGCAGAAGGTGTCTGCCCCTTTACTTCAAGCGTTTCCTGACGTTCTCGAGTTCGTTGCGGGAGGGGATGGAATCCGGTGCCGCCGCGCAAGCTGCTTCCAGGTGGGCCGCGGCTTCCTGCAACAGGCCGAGCTTCTCACAGGCCAATCCCAGTTGATAGAGTGTCACGTAATCCTTAGGCGCGGCCAGCAGTACGCGCGCCAGGGCTTCCTTCGCCTTCGCGTAGGATTTCTGCTCCAGATAGGCGCCACCCAGATCGCGGCGGGCCAGCGTATTTTGCGGGTCCTGCGCCAGAATGCGAAGTAGCGTGGCGATGGCGTCGGCGAGCCGGCCTTTGTAGAGCATGACCTGCGAATCCTCGTAGAGACGGAACTCCGCCATGCGGTCCTTTGGGTCGGCGCGTTTGCCTGTCGCACCCGTGCGGGGACCGGGTGCAATGTAGCCTAGCGAGGCGAGTTTCGCGCGCTCCGCAGGAGAGAGATTGCTTTGCGCAGGCGGCGCGGATGGCCTGTAGCGCGCGAGCGTCTTCGCGAGTTCTTCCTGCATGGATTTCAGCCGTGCCGGTTCATTCGCGGCCAGATTGCGTGCTTCGTGCGGGTCGTTGCCCAGGTGGAAGAGTTCGGGGCGCGGCGCGTCAATCAGTTTGTAGTCGCCGAGGCGCAGACTGCGCAGCGGCGACCATCCGAACGCGTCGAAGGCGTGGACGCTCTCGCCGGTCACGGCGCGCGGCGCGGTGCGTGCTCCCAGCAGAGAGCGGCCTACGAACGTGGGTGGCAGTGGCAGTCGCAGGTATTCGAGCAGTGTGGGGGCCAGATCGATCAGGCCCACCGGTTCGGTGACGTGCGCGGGTGTGGGAGCGGCTCCGGCGGGCCAGTGCACCAGCAGGGGAACGGCCAGAGTGCTCTGGTAGATGAAGTAGCCGTGGCTGGCCTCACCGTGCTCGCCGAGCGATTCGCCGTGATCGGAGAGCAGCACCACCACCGAGCGATCCCACCATCCGCCACGCACCAGCGCCTGTTTGAAATTGCCGAGGGTGCGATCGACATAGGCGAGTTGCGTGTCGTAATCCGAGCCGGGCTTGAACGGCTGGTGCATGTCGAAGAGGTGGAGGAAGAGAAACACCGGTTCGTCGCGGTGGGCGCCGAGCCAGCGTAGTGCGCTCGAGACCACGATAGAGCCATCCCGGCGGTCGCGCACGGCGTATGGATTGCCGGCCGGACCGGCGAAGAAGATCTCTCCCGACATGGGCGAGAGCACGCGGAAATCGAAGGGGCAATCGTATTCTTCAAATCCCTGGTCCAGGCCCATGCGGCGCTCCAGAAATACGCTGCCAATGAAGGCCGCCGTGCGGTAGCCATGCGAATTCAGCGTGCCCGCAAGCGTCACAGTATTGGGCGGAACCACCTCGGCATTTTCCTGGATCCGGTTGGCAAAGGGGTAGGTCGAGGTGAATAGCGACGCGTGCGAAGGCAAGGTGAGCGGCGCCTGCGCGTCCGCATTCACGAAGAGTGTTCCATGCTCGGCGAACGAATCCAGATTCGGGGTCGCCACTTTGGAGTAACCGTACGCGCTGAGGTGGTCGGCGCGCAGCGTATCGATGGAGATCACGATGACGGGCGCGGTTTGGGCGAACGCGAGGCCAGTTGCGGCCGTCAGAAGCGCGGCCAGCGCGTGGATTCGCATGATCACTGCACCGTGATGGTGACGGTGTTGGAGGCGGCGCCGCTGAGGGTAATCTGTAGCGGAACGGCTCCGGTCACTCCCGCTGGCACGGTAACCGCGACCTGATAGAGCCCGGCAAATCCGGGGGAGGCGGCGGAATAGACGACGCTAGCTGCCTTGCCGCCGATTGTGGCGGTCACGGCAGGGGTGATGGAAAGCGGTGTGGCGGCGACGAGCATCCCGGTGGTCAGCGCGGGAGACGTCTGGCCCAAGCCGGTCGCATACACCAGCAGAATATCGCCTGCTTTGGCCGGATTGGCTGCGGAAATCAGCGAGTAGTTCGAGTTCTTGACCACGGCTGCGGTCGGGGCGAAGAATAGTGCCGGCGCCGCTGCGGCCAGAGTCACGGAGTATGCCGCACCGGGGCCGTTCCCGTTATCCACCAGCAGGGTCTGCGCCCCGGGAGCGAGGTCCGCCGGGAGTTGCGCGTTGATCTGCGTGGGTGAAACGTAGAGCAGCGCGGCAGGTTTGCCTCCCACCGTCACGCTGGTGCCGTTGAGCGCGGCGGGGATCTGGCGTCCGCTCCAGCCGCTGAGGTCCGCGGTGACTTTGGCGAGGTTGGAGCCGAAGATCGATACCAGCCCGCCGGGCGCCAGGGTGCTGGCGTTCTTATCCAGATTGGCGGAGATCACGGCGCTGATGGTGGGTGCGGAACGGACCGGGGCCGCGAATTGCGCTCTCACCACCCCGCCTGGACTGGTGAGCGAGTGCAGATTGACGTAGTGGTTCTCTGGGTTCTGCACCAGGTCGTTCAGGGCTGCGAGGTTGGTGATGGGCTGGCTCCAGTTGTAGTAATTGCCGAAGCCGGTGTCGCTATTGAAATCGGGCGCAGCCTTGATGGAGACAGGGCCATCGGTCAGCGCTGCGCCATCGTGCACGAAGAGGCCGATGAACTGCTGCGGCTCGAGGAAGCGGAGGTTCAGGTCCGTCAGCAAGGTACCCGCGGCAATCGAGCCATCCTCGTTGCGCAGGGTATACAGGGTGAACGCGGCGGGTGCCTGGAAACGCACGTATGGAGCAGCAACCTCGTTGGCCGAATCGAGCAGCAGGGGAAAGCGCATGGCGTCGGACGGGCGCAGCTGGGCGCGTAGCAGTCCATTGGGGTTCTGCACCGTGTGCAGGTCCACGTAGAGGGAAGTGGGGTTCACAAAGAGATTCGTGAATACCCCAGTCTGCACGGTATTCGTGGTGGTAATTTCGGTGTTGATCGGGCCGAGCACGAAGAAGCCGTTCGGGTCCGGCGCGGCTCCCGGCGGGACCGTGGCCGTCAGGCCGATCGCGCCAACAGTGCCCGTGCTTCCGGTGTGGATATGGAAGCCGTTGATGGTGGATTGGTCTGACGAGGTGGCGGTGGATGCCATGTAGACCTCTCCCGACGTCCAGTTGCCTGCGGCATCGCGGGTACCGATGGCGATCAACTGGGCGAAGCCGGTGGCGCTATCCGCAGTGGCGGGTAGCACGCTGTCTGAGGTGAGAACCGCCTGCAGCACCACGGCTTGGGCTTTGGCCAGCGGACCGCGCATCAGCCCGTTGGGCAGTGTGGTGGTCGTGACGTTGAGGTAGAACTTGGTGGGGTCCTGGAAGATCGCGTTCAGGGTGGCGAGCTGGGCGGCATCAGTGCCGCGAATCGGGACCTGAAAGTGGAGCAGGTCCGTGCCGCTTTGCAGGGCGCGGGAATTGGAGGCGCTGAGCCCGGTACTGATGACGATGGCGCCATTCTGCCCCGCCACCCCGCTGTACAGATTGATGCCGGTGACGGTGATTGCCGCGGGCAAAGTAGCGCGCAGCATGAAATCGATGCTGCCTGAGACGATCTGGCCGCTAGCATCCCGCACGGCGTTGGCCGTGACATCGGCGACGGCACGGGAAGTGTTGTTAACCGAGGGGACTTCGTTGGCGGGAAGCAGTACCGCGCGAGACAGGGCGGTATCGGCCGTCTGGGCGGAAAGCAGAGCAGACGAAGCCAGCGCGAGTACGAAAACAAGGCTCTTCATCAGCCATTCAGGATAGCAGCAAGCGCGCCCGGAGGCGCTGGAAGGGCTGTCACGCAAACCAAACGAAACGGCGGGTCCGGCAATACAGCCGGACCCGCCGTCTAAGAGATTGAAGCTAAAGGTACTTAAAGCTGGCTAACTAAACCTGGAAGGAACTGCCGCAGCCGCAGGTGGATTTGACTTGCGGGTTGTTGAACTTGAACCCGGATGCTTCTAGGGTCTCGACAAAATCGACCTCGGCGCCATCCAGGTACAGGAGGCTGGCCTGATCCACGAAGATCTTCAGGCCGTCGTAGTTGTAGGTCTTGTCGAGCATGTTAGGCGTGTTCTCGAAAGCCATCGAGTAGCTGAAACCGGAACAGCCGCCGCCGACTACAGCGATGCGCAGACCAGCCGGGGCCGGATCCTGCGAACTCATAATCTCTTTCACTTTGCCGATCGCTCGTTCGGTAATTTGCACCATGGTGTTGATCCACTCCTGAAATTTCGGGAATACCCTTTTTGTCATTATACAAATAGGAGGGTATTGCACCAACCTTCATTCAATTGGATGGCGGCAGGCGGCGTTAAGTCGCGGAAAAATGAGGCCGAAATGCTAAATCCCTCAACCTGCGACCTCCCGCCGGGAGTCCGTGGCGCCGGGGCGTGGTATTGTGCAAAGTGTATCGGCTGAAACCCGGATAGCGCGGGATGCGTCGGAATCGGTGTATGGCGACACTGAACGGCGTACTGACAATTCCAGGTTTCGGCAGTAAAGTTGCGGCGAAACCCAGAGTGGACTACCAGAACACCCCGGAAGGGGCCTTAGTTCAGCGAGCGCAAACCGGCGATGAAGCGGCATTCCGCGAAATCGTCGAACGCTACCAGTCCAAGGTATTTTCCATCATTCACGGCATCGTGCGGCAGCGCAACGACGTGGAAGATATCGCCCAGCAGGTCTTCGCCAAAGTCTATCTTTCGGTGCGAAGCTTCGATTTTCGCAGTTCCCTCATCACCTGGATCTACAAGATCACCGTCAACGAATGTTTCGATTACCTGCGCAAGCGCAAGGTACGGAAACTGGTGTATGAGAGCGACATGAGCGAGGACGAGGTGCGCCGCGTGGAGAATTCCGAACCGGCGGTAGACCGCCAGGTGCCCATGGATTCCAACCTCGCGCGCCGGGATTACGTGGCAAAACTCCTCACCCGGGTCTCCGAAGAGGAACGTATGTTGTTGATGATGAAGGAAGTAGAGGGCTATTCGGTAGAGGAATTGGCCTCCCAGACCGGCATGAATGAAAACACCATCAAGGTGAAGCTCTTCCGGGCGCGGCAGAAACTGGTTAAGGCGGCACAGCGATTGGATCGGCTCCCTGGCGTCGCTGCCGGGTAAGGGAGCCTGGTTCGGAATGGAATTCCCGGAAGCAGGCAGGGCCAAGCGGCCGATAGACCTGCAAGGGGTGGTTTTAAGCGTGGTAATTTACAGGGGTAAGGGAAGAAACCTATGCACGCGGTAGTGATGGACAATCTCGAAGAGTATCTGTCCGGCACGCTGACACCGGCCAGTCAACAGAGTATCGAAGCGCATCTGGCGCAGTGTGCTGTCTGCCGCGAGGAAGTGACCGGGATGCAGGACCTGTCGCAACTGTTCGACTCCCTGTCCGCGGGAATGGATGAGCTTGCGCCGGCTCCCGGCTTCTATGCCCGAGTGATGCGCCGGGTGGGCGACCGCCACGCCGTGCCATCGTTTGCGGGGTGGTTTGCCCTGGACTTCGCGTTCGGACGGCGCCTGGTCTTCAGTTCGCTGCTGACCCTGGCGGTTCTCGGAACTTACCTGATCACGCATGAAGTGGAGTATCCCACCGGTCTCTCGCCCGATGCGATTATGGCGCAGCAGGATGCGCCGGCTTTCGACTCCGCGCGGGCGCAGGAGAATATGCTGGCCACCCTCACCACTTTCGAGCCGTAACCCTTTGTCATGAGCCCTAACCTCCTGGAGAAAGCCGAGTTCGCCCGTTCCTGGGATCCCAAAGTGGTGTGTCTCGTCACCCTGGCGCTGGTTTTCCTGTGCGGTGCCGCCGCTGGCGCGGTAGCGATGAATTTCGGGTTGCACAATCGGCTGCACCAGCCGGCCTTCGATACCGCCGCCGGCAAGGAACAGTACTTTGCACGAATGCAGCGCGAACTCAATCTGACTCCGGTCCAGCGCGAACAGATGGAATCCGTGCTCAACGACTTCTGGCAATACTACCGGACCGTGCTGAGCGAGAGCCGTGCCCGCGTTGAGCAGGTCCTAAACGAAGAGCAGCGCCGTAAGTTCGAGCGCCTCCTGCAGGAACAGCAACCTCACTAACCCTTGGCGACAGGTCTTGTTTTACAGGTCTTGTTGACAGCTAAGGAGCAGGCGAGGACAATGGGTTAGCCCTATGCACGTGTCTGGAATTGTACGAACTCTGGCTGTCCTGGTAGCCATGCTGGCGCTTTCGTCCTGTGGTGATGGCGAGAAGACCTACCCCGTCCGCACTTACAACATGGGGGAACGGGTCCAACTCGGCCACATCGTTTACATGGTGTTTGAGACGCAATGGCTCACACACATGGGAGAAGGCGCGGAATCGCGGATTCCCGAGCACCGCTTTTTCCTGGTCCGGATGAGCGCCACCAACGGCGCCGGTGAAGACGTGAACATCCCGAGTTTCTCCCTCGCCGGCGACAAGGGCGGCTCGTTTCCGGAATTGAGCAATGGTGATGGCGTGCCGCAATGGATCGGCTATCTTCGCAGGGTGAAGCCGGCGGATAATGCGCAGGGAAATGCCCTGTTCGACGTGCCGCCCGCGCACTACAAGTTGAAAGTGACCGACGAGACCGGCGACAAGGTGGCGTTCATCGATATCCCCCTCAGCTTCGGCGCAGAGACCCCGGACATCCCGACACCCGGCAGCGAAAAGAAGTAACGTTCCTTTTCCTGCTTAACGCTTGAGGCGGCGATAGAATCAAGGTATGTGGGCTGTCGCGGCGTTGTTCTTCCTCTTGCAGGCCGATTTCACCTCGGAGGGCATGAAGGCTCTCGAAGAGGGTAAGTACGAACTCGCCGTGCAGGCCTTCAGCAAAGCGATTTCCGCTGACGCGAAGGATTACTTCGCGCACTTCAATCTGGCGATGGCGTATACCCTGCTGCACCGCGATGCGGAAGCCTCGGTCGAGTATCGCAAAACGCTGGAAATCAAACCGGGACTCTACGAGGCGGAACTGAACGGCGGGATTGTGCTGTTGCGCCAGCAGAATCCGGCCGAAGCCCTGCCGCTGTTCGACGATGCGGCGCGTCAAAGGCCCCAGGAATACCGTCCCCGTTACTATCTGGCGGAAGCGCAGTTGCAGACCGGCGACTATGCGGGGGCGGAGGCTAGCTACAAGCTCGCACTCGGACTTGACCCCAAGTCCGCCGGTTCGAACCTGGGCATGGCGCAGGCTCTGGTGCAGCAGGGGCGCATCGGGGAGAGCGATCCGTATTTTCGCCAGGCGGCGGTGCTGGAGCCGAAGTATCGCGAGTATCTGCTGCAACTGGCGGGCCTGTACGAAAAGGCATCGCAGATGACGGAGGCGATCGCCATCTACCGCGAGTTCCCGGAGAACCCGGCGGCGCAGGCGCGGATGGGCGAGTTGCTGCTGGAATCGCAGAAGTTCGAAGAGGCAGTGCCGCGCCTGGAAGAGGCTTTCGGCAAAGATCAGAGTCAGTCCAACCGAACCGCGCTGGCATCGGCGTATGTCTTCACGCGCAAGCTGGATAAGGCCCTGCCGCTGCTGCAACAGGCCGTGGCAGCGGAACCGGCCAACTATGATCTGAACATGATGTACGCGCGCGCCCTGCGGGACAAGCGGCAATTTCCCGCCGCCGCACGCGAGTTTTACGCCGCCGCCAAACTGAAGCCCACCGAGCCGAAGCCCTGGACGGAACTTGGCGATATGCTCTATATGTCGGGCGAGTTTGGGCAGGCCCTGGGAGCATTTGAGCAGGCGGCCAAGACCGGAGATGCGTCGGCCGGCAACTGGTTTTTGCGGGCAATCATTCTGGATAAACTGCGGCAGATGAAGCCGGCGAAGGCAGCCTATGAGCAGTTTCTGGCCTTGAGCCAGGGCAAGAATCCCGACCAGGAGTTTCAGGCGAGACAGCGCGTTCGCATCCTGCAGAGAGAGTTGGACAAGCGGTGAGAGTCACCCGAATCATCCCGATGCTATGCCTTCTGGCGCTGCTGCCCGTCGCCTGTGTGAGCGGCGCGGACCTCAAGGCGGCTCTCGCGGAACGCGACCTCGGCAGACGTTCCAAGCTCGCCCTGGATAACGCCGAACAGGTGTTGAAGGCGGTGCGCGAGACCTACCAGAAGGGCGACAATCAGGCGCTCGGTCCACTGATCAAGGAACTGGACGAATCCGTGACCCTTGCCTGGGATTCGCTGGAGAGCACGGGCAAGAATCCGCGCAAGAGCCCGAAATGGTTCAAGCAGGCGGAGATCGAGACGCGGAACCTGCTCAAGAAAGTGGATTCCCTGCAGCACGATATGGGCTTTGAAGATCGACCGATGCTGGATCAGGCCAAGGCTCGTCTGCAGAAAGTGCATGACGATCTGTTGGTCGGTCTGATGGAAGGAAAGCGCTGAGGAAAGGCCGGCAATGCTGAAATATCTCTTATGCGGTTTGCTGTTCACTTGCCCGTTGGCCGGGCAGAAGGACTTTCTCGCGGCCGATGAGATCGATCAGATCAAAGAGGCGCAGGAACCCAACCTGCGTTTGAAGCTATATGCCGATTTCGCACGCCTGCGTGTGGATCTGGTCAACAATCTGCTTGGCAAGGAGAAGGCCGGCCGCTCGATTCTGATTCACGATTCGTTGGAGGAGTATTCCAAGATTTTGGATGCGATCGACACCGTGGCCGATTCCTCGCTCGCCCGGAAGGTGGATATTCAGTTGGGCCTGGCGGCCGTGGCGAAAGTGGAGCAGGCCATGTTGCCGGTCCTGAAACGGATTCAGGAGAGCCATCCGAAAGACCTGGAGCGCTACGATTTCGCCCTCACACAGGCGATTGAAACCACCTCCGATAGCCTCGAACTCGCGCTGGAAGATCTCGGCAAGCGCGGTAAGGATGTGGAACAGCGCCAGCAAAAGCAGCGCGAGGCGGTGGAATCGCAGCTCTCTCCGGTGGAGCGGGAAGGCAAACAGGCAGAGGAAGCCAAGCAGAAAAAGGCTGAGGAAGACAAGAACAAGAACGAGGACGGCACGCCCAAGCGCAAGCCGCCCACTCTGTATCGCCCCGGCGAAAAGAAGGGGGACGAGACGACTCCTCCGAAGAAGACAGGAGGGGGCGGGGAATAGCACTTACCCTTCCTAGGCCACTCGCCGAATTCCCACGCAAACTGTTCGGAGGCAATGCGCCAGCCAAGGCGCTATGATGCTCCTTACACGATGCGTCCCCAACTCCTGCTTCTGACTCTCCTGGCCCCGTTACTGGCGGCGCAGTCTTTTTCCCCACAAGCGTATGCGGGCCTGCAATGGCGCAACATCGGCCCCTACCGCGGTGGGCGCACCGTGGCTGCGGCGGGCATTCCCACGCAGCCGAACGTCTTCTACATCGGCGTCAACAACGGCGGCGTGTGGAAGACGGATGATTTCGGCCTGACGTGGAAGCCGCTCTTCGACGAGCAGCCCACCGGCTCCATCGGCGCCCTGGCGATTGCCCCCTCCGACCCCAACGTCATCTACGCCGGCAGCGGCGAAGGCTTGCAGCGGCCCGATCTCTCCGTGGGTGACGGCCTCTACAAATCCAGCGATGCCGGCAAGACCTGGCGTCACCTCGGACTGCGCGACGCGCAGCAGATTCCCGCCATCCTGGTGGACCCGCGCGATCCCAACACGGTGTACGTCGCGGCGCTCGGGCACCCGTACGGGCCGAACGCGGAGCGCGGCGTCTTCAAATCTTCCGATGGCGGCGCGACCTGGAAGAAGGTGCTCTACAAGGACGACCGCACCGGCGCGATCGACCTGGCAATGGACCCGCGCAATCCGCGCAAGCTCTATGCGGTGCTCTGGCAGGCGCAGCAGGGACCATGGGAGAACGGCGCATTTTCCGGCCCCAATAGCGGCCTCTTTCAATCCGCCGATGCCGGTGAAACCTGGACGCCATTGACTGCCGGCTTACCCAGCTTCGCCCAAGGGCTGGGACGGATCGGCATCGCCATCGCACCGGCCGATCCGCAGCGGATGTACGCCCTGGTGGATGCCAGGGGCGACGCCGGCGGCGTCTACCGTTCCGAGGACGCGGGAGTGAACTGGAAACGCGTCAATCACGAGCAGCGCGTCTATGGGCGCGGCAGCGATTTCGCCTGCGTGCGCGTGGACCCGAAGAATCGCGATGTGGTCTACGTGGCCAACACTTCGACCTACCGCTCCGAGGATGGAGGACAGAGCTTTACGGCGATCAAGGGTGCGCCCGGCGGCGACGATTATCACACGATTTGGATCAATCCGCTGAACCCCGATATCATTCTGCTGGCGCTCGATCAGGGCGCGACCATTAGTGTCAATCGGGGACGCACGTGGAGCAGTTGGTACAACCAGCCAACGGCACAGTTCTACCACGTGATCACGGATAATCAGACGCCCTACTGGGTCTACGGCGCGCAGCAGGAGAGTGGCTCGGCGGGCGTGGCAAGCCGCGGTAACGACGGGCAGATCACCTTCCGCGACTGGCGTCCGGTGGGAGCGGAAGAGTACGCCTACGTGGCGCCGGACCCGCTCAATCCGAACCTGATCTACGCCAGCAAGGCCACCCGCTGGAACCGCGTCACCGGCGAGGTGGAAGATATCAAGCCCCGCGGCGACTACCGTTACCTGCGCACCGCGCCGATGCTCTTCAGCTATGTTGACCCGCACGTGCTCTACCTGGGCGCGCAGGTCGTGTTGAAGACGATCGACGGCGGCAGGAATTGGGAGGCGATCAGCCCCGATCTCTCTCGCGAAACGTATGAGTTGCCGCGCAGTGTGGGCGCCTATCCCGAAGCGGCGAAGCAGCAGGCGACGCGGCGCGGAGTGGTCTATTCGATCGCGCCCTCGCGTCTCAAGGTGAACACGATCTGGGCGGGCACGGACGATGGCCTGATTCACGTCACGCGCGATGGCGGCAAGAACTGGAAGAACGTCACGCCGCCCGCCATGTCGCCGTGGGACAAAGTGGCGCAACTCGATGCTTCGTATTTCGACGACGGTACGGTCTACGCGGCAGTGAACCGGCTGCGCGTGGACGATCTGAAGCCGCACATCTACCGCACCCACGACGGCGGCGCGACCTGGAAAGAGACCGTGCGCGGCCTGCCGGAAGCACCCGTGAATGCGGTGCGCGAAGATCTGGTGCGGAAGGGGCTCCTGTACGCCGCTACCGAACTCGCTGTGTTCGTGAGCTTCAACGATGGGGACGACTGGCAGCCCCTACGGCAGAACATGCCGGCCACTTCCATCCGCGACCTGGTAGTGCATGAAAACGATCTGGTGGTGGGCACCCACGGTCGCGGCTTCTGGATTCTGGACGACGTGGCGCCGCTGCGGCAACTGACAGCGGGTACCACGCTCTATGCGCCGAGCGCCGTTATTCGCTATCCGCGCGACACCAATACGGATACCCCGCTGCCGCCGGAGGAGCCGGCGGGACAGAATCCGCCGGACGGGGCGATTCTCTACTACAACCTCAGCACCGCGCCCGCCGCCCCATTGACGCTGGAAATCCTCGATGCCGGCGGCAGGCTGGTGCGCAAGTTCGCAAGCACGGACCGGCCCTCGCCGCCGGATCCCGACCTGAATGTTCCCACCTACTGGCTACGGCCATTTCAGCCGCTCTCCGCCACGGTGGGTATGCACCGCTTCGTCTGGGACCTGCATGGTGACCCGGCGGGCGTGAAGGGCGAGTACGATATCGCCGCGATCTATCACGATACGCCCGCGCCCCAGGGCGAGTGGATGCCGCCGGGCATTTACACGGTTCGGTTCACGGCGGATGGCACGGTGCTGACGCAGCAACTTACCGTAAAGCCGGACCCGCGTAAGTAAGCCGTGTCTTGAGCAGTGTCTTGAGCAATGTCTTGAGCAATGTCTTGAGCAGCGGTCCATCGCCGGATTTGATACACTCGGCGTGCAACGGAAAGTGGCTTCCATGACGATCAAATCCTCGTTTGCTACGGTGCATCTGGACGTGGATCCGGATGCGAGCGCTGCGGCGCTGATGGTTGAACCCGACACGCCGTTCCGAGTGCTGCTGCTCGGTGATTTCAGTGGACGCGGCGCATCCGCGAAGGTTGCCGGAGAGTGGGGCGCCATGGAGATCGATCGCGATAATTTCGATCTCATGATGGCGCGACTGGCTCCCGAGTTTTCGGGCATTCGCTTCCGCGAATTGGACGATTTCCATCCGGACCAGATCTACTTGCAGAGCGAGTTGTTCGCCGATCTGCGCGAGTTGAAGCGGAAGTTGGAGCAGCCGGCCACCTTCGACGAGGCGGCCCGGGAAATCCGCAAGTGGAATGGCCGGGAAGCAGCGTCCGTAGCCGCTCCGAAGGCTCCGGAAGGACCGCAGCGCCCTCCGTTGCCGGATGTGGCGAGCGGAGCCAGTTTGCTGGATTCGATTGTCGAAGCTGATGAGCCGCTGCGGGAGCGGCGACCCGCTCCGGTCAATGACTTCCAGGAATTTGTCGAGAAGGCGGTTGCGCCTTTCCTTGTGCCTGCCGAGCGTTCGGAACTCGCGGATTTGCGTGTGGCATGGACTGCGGAAGCGGGCCGCCGGATGCGCGGTCTGCTGCGCCACCCCGAGTTCCAGGCTCTCGAGGCTGCCTGGCGCGCGGCGTCTCACGTAGTGCGGGAAATCGAAACCGGCACGCGGTTGAAAGTCTACTTCGCCGATGTTTCCAAGAGCCTGTTGGAGGCAGATCTCTTCGGCGGCGGCGACCGATTCCGGCATCTCATGGCGGAAGAGTCGCCCGACCGGAGCGTGGAAGGCTGGAGCGTGGTCGCGGCCAACTACACCTTCGCGCAGACCGTGCGGGACGTGCAGATGCTGGGCCGGATCGGCGGGATCCTGCGGGATGCGGATGCGCCGTTTCTGGCGGAGGCGGATCCGGGCGGTGGCAGCGCGGATCCGGCCGAAGGAGCGCGCCAGTGGGCGGAGCTTCGCCGTTCGCCCGTTGCCCGCTGGCTCGGCCTGGCAATGCCCCGGTTCCTATTGCGCCTGCCCTATGGCCGCGAGACCAGCCCGCTCGAGAATTTCCATTTCGAGGAGATGCCGGGGGCTCCACTTCATGCTAAGTATCTGTGGGGCTGCCCCGCCTTTCTCTGCGTGGAACTGCTCGCGCGAGCCTTTGCCGAGGACGCCTGGGGCATGCGTCCGGGCAGCCATTCGGTGGTTGACGGCCTGCCGTTGCACGTCTACGAGGCCGATGGCGAGAAGCAGCTCAAGCCTTGCGCGGAGGTGCTGCTCAGTGAAACCGATCTCGAGTGGATTCTGGACCAGGGTTACATGGCACTGGATTCGGTGCGCGGGCTGGACGCGGTGCGGTTGGTGCGCTTCCAATCGATCGCAGACCCTCCCTCGCGCCTCGCGGGGCGCTGGGGGTAGCCGCGCGGAACCCACTCACTTGCCGAACTTCAGATTCCGGTTGAAGAACGGCAGCAGCTTGTTTTCCACCCGCGCCGGAATGCGATTGGTATGGTCGCCATCGTAGAGTTCGAAGCTGTGCGCGATGTGGTTGCGCGTGAGGGCCGTATCGAGTTTCCTGACTTCGGATGCGATCTGCCGATCCTGCGTGCCGGCATCGCAGGCGATGGCCTTCAATTTGCGAACGCTCTCGATGAGACTTTCGAGCATCAACAGCGGGGCGTTGGCATTCCACTTCGCCTGCACCGAGGCGCCCTGCGCGGGCAGGTCCAGAAAGAGCGGCGGCTTGGCCGGATTGGGTGACCAGGCGGCGGCGGAGGCCAGATGCAGGCGCACCCCGAATTCGGCTTTGTCGAAATCCGCGAGCGTTTTTACAGCCTGCGCTTGCATCGGGACGGTGCCTTCGAAATTCGGAACCAGGCCCCACGGACTCAACAGGTAGATGGAGGTAAACACGTCGGGGTGTTTCATGCCGACTCGAGCGGCGCCGTAGCCGCCCATCGAATGGCCCGCCAGTCCGCGGCTCGCCGCTTCGGGCAGCGTGCGGTAGTGCGCGTCAACATAGGGCACCAGTTCCTGCACGAGGAAATCTTCCCAATTGCCGGTGACTGGTGAATTGGAATACATGGAACCCTGCATACGCGTATATGCGTTGGGCATAACGACGATCATCTCGCGCGTGCCGCTGCGCGCAATGGCCCTGTCAATCACTTCGGGAAAGTGGATCCAGTGCGGTTTGAAGCCCATCCACAACTCGTCGCTGTCGGTGAAACCGTGCAGCAGATAGAGCACAGGGAATCTCTTCGACGTGGCGTTGGTATAGCTGGGCGGGAGGTAGATGGAGACGTCGCGGTCCGCTGCATCGCCCGCGAGGTTGCCCTCGAGTGATTTGCCGTGAACCTGAACCCGTTCCACGGTTCCGGTTCGCGGCTGCTGGCAGAGGGCGACCCCCGCGGCCAGACTGAGCGCCAAGACCCATCGATGCATTTGTCCCCAAGGTATCATCAATCTCATGCGCATGCCCGCGATTCTGCTTCTTTCCGCCGCCGCATTGACGGCACAGCCCTTGCAGGAGGCCCTCCGCGCCCGCATCGGGGAGTTCCAAGGCACAGTCGCGCTTTACGCCAAGAACCTGGATACGGGCGAGAGCGTTGGCATCCGTCCCGCCGACCCGGTGCGCACGGCGAGCACGATAAAATTGCCAATCCTGCTGGCGACCTTCGACCTGGTCGCGGCGGGCAAGGCCAAGTGGACCGAACCCCTCACCCTCACGGCGCAGGAAAAGGTTTCGGGCAGCGGCATCCTCGGCGTCGAGTTCTCCGATGGTGTGCAATTGCCTCTGCGCGATGTCACACACCTGATGATGGTGCTCAGCGACAATACCGCGACCAATATGGTGCTGGAGCGGATTACCGCCGATGCCGTCAACGCCTATCTGGACCGCATCGGTATGAAGGCTACGCGTTCCATGCGCAAGGTGCGAGGGGACGGAAATCAGCTCAAGGCGGCGCAGGGCTTCAGCGCCGCGGGGCGTCTGCCGGAGAATCAGAAGTACGGGTTGGGCGTTTCCACTCCTCTCGACATGGTCACGATTCTGGAGCGGCTCGAGCGGGGAGAGATCGTCAATCCCGAGGCGTCGAAGGAAATTCTGGCGGTGATGCGGCGCTGCCAGGACGAGAACGGTGTACGGCGGAAACTGAGCGGTGTCACTATCGCGAATAAAACCGGGGCTTTGGATGCGCTGCGGTCGGAGGTGGCGCTGGTCTATTCCAAGGCCGGGCGTATCGCCATGGCCATCACGGTGGACAATATGCCGAAGGTGGATTACGGCCCGGACAATGTTGGCCTGCTGCTGATCGCGGATCTGGCGCGAATCCTGGTGGACGGCTTGGCCAAGCGGTAAACAGCAGAGAATCAGGCTCGTTAACACCTGTTACAATCCAGGCATGAGATTGCCTGTGTGCGCTCTCGCCCTCGGGTTTGCGTCCCTGCTGATCGCGCAAACTCCTCCGGCTGCTCCTGGCCGCGGCGGACGGGGTCCGCAGATACCCGCCATCAAGTTCTACGAAGTCCACCCTGACCGCACAGTCACTTTCCGCTTGCGCGCGCCGGAAGCGACCGATGTGAAGATCAATGGCGATTTCCTGCAAGGCACTCCCGCCATGCAGAAAGGCGAGGACGGAGTCTGGAGTTTCACCAGCGAACCACTCGCTCCGGCAATCTATAGCTACAATTTCCGCGTCCATGGAGTGAACGTGCTGGATCCGGTGAACCCGGCGATCAAGTTGGGAGAGGCTTCCTCCGCTTCGATGTTCGAAGTTCCAGCGGAATCCGCGCGGCCATACAATCTGCAGCCGGTACCACACGGAACTGTCCACGAGAACTGGTACCACTCCAGCGCGCTCGACGTCTGGCGCAGGGTGGATGTGTACACTCCCCCGGGATATGAAGCGGGTAAGGGCGCTTATCCGGTTTTGTATCTGCTTCATGGCTCCGGAGATACGGAAGCGGGATGGGTGGGTTGCGGGAAAGCCAATCTAATCCTGGACAACCTGATCGCCGCCAAGAAGGCAGTCCCGATGATCGTGGTGATGCCGTACGGCCGCGCCCGGCAGGACGTCTATCTGGGACCCGCGGGCTCGCCGTCCACAGATCCCAAGGCCTTTGAGAACGATCTGCTGAAGGACGTGATGCCCTTCGCGGAAAAACTGTACCGGATTTCCGCCAAACCGGCGAATCGCGCGATCGCGGGCCTCTCCATGGGTGGCGGACAGGCGCTCAGCATCGGCTTGCACCACCTCGATACCTTCCACGCCGTAGGCGCCTTTAGCGCCGCTGGGCGCGCCGAAACCATGGAAGAGCAGTACAAGGAACTGCTTGGCGACCCGAAAGGAACCAACCGGCGTTTGACTACTTTCTTCGTCGCCTGCGGCAAAACGGACAGCCTGTTTCCGGCGGCGCAGGCACTGCATGAAATACTCACCAAGCACGAGATCGTGCACACCTTCGCACCCTCGGAAGAAGGTCACGTGTGGCGGAACTGGCGCAATTATCTGGCCGAGTTCGCCACCCACCTCTTCGCTCCGGGACGCGTAACCGACTAGTCAGAATCGCGCTTTGCGCCCATATACCGCACATAGAAATTTTGGATTGGACGCGCTCGTAATACCACTCTTACACTCGGAGTAGCAGAAAGGGTGGAAACGCTGTGCCTGTAACGGAAACGAAAAGTCAGGTCGAGCTGCTGCACCAGATCAGCAACATCGTCAGTTCCAATCTCTCTCTGGAGAAAATGCTGCATGAGTTGGTGAGCCTGGCGGTGGAGGTAACCAGTTGCGATGCCTGTCTTGTCTACCTGGTGGACCGGACGCGCAAGGAAGTGGTGTTGCGCGCATCGCAGTTGCCGCACACGAAGGAAATCGGTCATGTGAAGCTCAAGATGGGCGAAGGCATCACCGGTTGGGTGGCACAGAACAAAAGTGTGGTCGCGCTCGGTGCGGATGCCTCTTCGGATTCCCGCTTCAAGAGTTTCCAGAAGCTGCCGGAAGATACTTTCCAAGCCTTTCTTTCCGTGCCGCTGGTTAGCGCGGGCGAATTGATCGGTGTCATCAACATTCACCACGAGGCGCCGCACGCGCACACGCAGGATGAAATCACCCTGGTCTCTTTCCTGGGCGAGCAGATGGGTGGAGCCATCACCAAGAGCAAACTGGCGGAGCGGAGCGAACGCGCCACCCGCCGGATGGAAGCTCTGGTGGGCCTGGCCGGCAATATCAACGAGAAGAATTACCTGGACCGAATTTTGCAGACCATCGCGGAGATGGTTGCAGATAAGCTGGATTCCCCGGTCTGCTCCGTGATGCTGGTGGATGAAGAGCGCAAGGAACTGGTGATCAGCGCGGCGCGCTGCTCTTCGGAGGATTACCTCCACCGCATGCCGATCAAGATCGAAGATTCGCTGATTGGCCGCGTGGTGCGCGAAGGGGTGCCGATCATGATCCCCAACGTGCTCGAAGAGAAGCAGTACCGCTACCCAGAGTTGGCGCGCAAGACCGGTCTGGCCTCGCTGCTCGCGGTTCCCATGTTGACGCATGGCGCGGTGATCGGCAGCATCAACATCTACACCCGCGAACCGCATCAGTTCGCCGAGGACGAAATCGATTTCGTGAAGGTGGTTGCCGGACAGGCTGCGATTGCGATTGAAAATGCGCGCCTGATGTCGGAGACCCTGGAAGCCAAACGTGCTCTCGAAACCCGCAAGGTGGTGGAGCGCGCCAAGGGAATCATGCAGCACAAGTATGGCATCACCGAAGAGGATTCGTACTTGAAACTGCGCAATGAAAGCCGCCGCCTGCGCCGCCCGATGCGCGATCTGGCCGAAGCTGTAATCCTGGCCGACGAATTGGAAAAGCAGCGCACGGTCAAGTCCACCGATTAGTTCAGGTTTCAGATTCTCCCCATTCTCTCCCCCGGTTCAGGTTCGGTCCTGAGCCGGGATTTTTTTTGGGCGATTGGATGCTAGACGCCTCACGTGCCATGCCGTACAATTTCCAGCAGCGGTGGAGGCTCATGAAGAAGATCCTGTCGATTCGTGGGGGTGGTATTCGCGGCATCATTCCCTGTTGCTGCCTGATGCGCCTGGAGTCACAGCTAGGCGGTGTGACGCGCGATCACGTGGACCTTTGCGCGGGCACCTCAACCGGTGCGCTGTTGACCGCGGCGATTGCGGCAGGCATTCCCGCTGCCGATCTGCTCAAGGTTTATACTCAGCGCTCGCACGAGATCTTCACGCCGTCCGGAGCCATCGCCACAGCCAAGCGTGTCGTCGAAGGCTTCATGTACGATCCGGCGCATCTGCACCACGTGATGGTGAGCGTGTTCGGCGAGAAGGCGGGGTGGGTCATTAATGACAGTCCGATTCGGGTGATGATCTCCGCCACCGCCATGAACGGGCATAATTGGTTCTTCGTGCGCGACAATCCCCGCAACACGCGTATTACGGGACGCGTGCGCCTGCTGGACGCCGCCGTCGCTTCGGCCTGCGCGCCCACTTATTTTGATCACTGGAAGATCGAAGACATCGATGGAAAGACGCTGCGCTTTTTTGACGGCGGCGCTGGAGGCACGGCGAATCCGGCCTATCAGGCGTGTGTGGAGGCGTTTGAGTACGACGACTTTCTTCCCGCCGAAACGCGCATGGTCGCGCTCGGCACGGGGTATTTTCCAACCTCCGACGAGCCGCCTTCCGGCCTGATCGGGACGGTTGGCTGGGCCACCGGCACGCTGGTGGACACGTCTGCGGATTGGGTGGACCGGGCGGTGAACCGCCAATGGCCGGGCGTGATGACGAGCCGGAACGTGGAATTGCCGCGCACGATTGACGAGGCCGATCTCTCCGCGATCAGGGATCTGGTGGAGATCGGCCAGAAAATGGCGGCGGCCCTCGATTGGAACGAATTGCTCGGCGGCCCTAGTGCAGAACCGAAGCCACCGAGTCCAACGCCGTAAAGCACTCGCGCAGCCAGGTGCGACAGTAGCGCCGTTCGGTGAAGCCGAAGTTTCCGTTCTGCCCGTCGGCAAAGGCGGAGAAGGAAATGCTAGCGCGATCGACGGATTGGTAGACGCTGCCATCCAGGGCGGGGAAATCGATCTCCCGCGCGCCCGCGGCCAGCAGTTCCTTGCGCACGTTGGAATTGTCGTACACGTCGAACTTGCCGGCCACGCCGAAGTTCTTGACCACCACGTAGCTGACTTCGCGGCCGAGGGCGGCGAAGCACTCCTTCAGGTGGCCCACACTATCCACCGCGCCGCCCAACACGTAGATCACGGTGATTCCCAGGCGTGCCGCTTCGGCTTCTTCGAGCGCACCGCCGCGGTATAGCCAGCCCTTCACGTCTTCGCCTGAGCGCGCGCCCAGATCGACCAGGGCCAGGCGGCGTCCCGCGGATTCCATCACGTAATCCAAAACAGGCGCAATCGTAGCGGCGTTATCGACTTCCACCGCAGCGGTCACTTCCGGGTGGAAGCGCAGCAATTGTCCGGTGGAGCCCTCCGCGTCAAAGGCGCGGAAGGTGGTGTCGCGGGCGTGCAGAAAATCCGCCACCACGCGGGCCACGGTCGTTTTGCCGACTCCGCCTTTTTCCCCGTGGGTGAGGATGAGGCGCGGCTTTTCCAGCGCGATTTTCTTTTCGGTTACGGTAGCAGTGCTCATAAATTAAAGGTCCTCGATTTTAGAGAAAGGATGAATGCGATTGGGGCAGTCACGCGTGACGGGCGGTGGCGCGCACCAGACCATGCGCGGGCGCAGGGCGGCAATGCGGGCCTCCAGCTCATCCAACATTTCCACAAGAGTTTGTTCTAAGACACACGTCTGCTGCATGATGAAAAACGGGGAAAAACTGAAAAGGTCAACCTGCGGACTGGACCCTTTCGTATAGTAGCGCAGGAAGGCGCTCAGCGCACAAATGGAGCGCCGTTTTTCCAGCCGAGCCGCAGCCAGGAGAGATACCAGGTCTGTCCATTGTCGCTGTTCGCCTGATAGAAGAGGTATTCTTTGCCGTCTTCGTCGCGGAAGTAGCCGGGATGACCGGATTCCGATGCGTTCCACGAGCCGGGAGGCCCGTTGGGAACCAGCGGCGCCTTGACGAACAGGCGCTGCCAGTGGATGCCGTCGCGACTGCGGGCGCAGCCGATCTGCTGCGGATCGTTGTTGTACCCGCCGCCGTAGAACAGGTACAGATCACGTCCACGCTTCACCAGTGAGGGCGCCTCGATGCAGTTGGTCTCCCACGGCAGTTCGGGCTTCAGGACGGGGCCGTCCATGTACTGTGTCCAGGTGTCGCGCCCGAAGCCCGAGTGCAGTGGAGAGGTCGCCAGCGCCAACATCTGGATTTTGGAGGATGGGTCGCGCGTGGCGAAATAGAGATTCAGCTTGCCATTCAGTTCGAGCACGTCCACATCGATGGCGCGGCCGGAATTCCAGGTGCCCTGCGCGCGCAGGATCGGGTTGGAGGGATCGCGGGTAAAGTGCAACCCGTCCGTGGAGACGGCGTGGCAGACGGCATCCTTGGGTCCGTTACCGTATGAGTTGTAGAAGAGGTGCAGTTTGCCATCGAGCAGGATCACCCTGCCGTTGACCAAACCGTTTCTCTCCACTTCCTGCTCGGGCAGGATTTCGCCCACCTTGTGCCAGTCGATCAGGTTGGCGCTTTCGGCGATGCCGATTGCCCAGCCGTCATTCGGTCGTCGATCGCCGAACGATTGCATCGAGTAGTAGAGGAGGTAGCG
>CAIRBY010000883.1 GCA_903876865.1 uncultured Acidobacteriia bacterium | reverse complement strand
CTCACGCAAAGTCGCCAACAACGCCAATCACTCCCGGACCTGTCTGGAAGTTGTCTTGCTTAGCGCCTTTGCGCCTTTGCGTGCCATCCGCCCTTCTTCCCCAGCCCAAAAAGCGCCTCACGCAAAGTCGCCAACAACGCCAATCACTCCCGGACCTGCCTCTTTCCCTTCCTTCACGCCTCCCACCCCTACTTCTTCACATTGACCGTCTGATCGCCGTCGAAGTACGCCGTGTAGCTGCTCCCCGCCGGGGCCAGCAGTTCCTTCACCTTTCTTCCCTGCGGCTCCAGGTTGTGCTCGTTCTTGTCCGTCGTCTTCCCCGCCGTCGCGCGGACCTTCACCTTGCTGCCGTCCACCGCCACCGCGTCCGTCAGCTTGAACACCGGCTTGCCCGGCCGCCGCAGAATCACGTTGATGTTCT
This sequence comes from uncultured Acidobacteriia bacterium, assembly GCA_903876865.1. GTDB lineage: Bacteria > Acidobacteriota > Terriglobia > Bryobacterales > Bryobacteraceae > Solibacter. The sequence goes on along the minus strand of CAIRBY010000883.1, from coordinate 8,822 downwards.
TCTTCACCAGTCCCAGCACTTCACCCGTCACCGCCGCGCCCTTGGCAATCACCACCGTGCCGTTCACCACCACTTCGCTCGCCGATTGGAAGTGCAATGCCCTGCCCGGCGCCGGGTCCAGCGGCACATCTTCCGTCAACGCGATCAGGAACGGAACGCCCGATCCCACCGCCACCGCGTGTGTCTCCGCCGCCACCGGCTTCGGCGGCGCCACCGGCACAGGCACCGGCACCACAGTCTCCGGCGTGGAAGCAGCCACCGGCACCGGAGCCATCGCCTTCGGCAGCGCGACCGGCGGCGCCGGCACTGGCGCGGCCGCTTTCGACACCGCTCCGCTCCCCGCGGCCCGCACCGGCGCCGTCGGATTCCGCATCGCCTCGATCACCGTCGCCGATACTTTATACTTCGCCAGCTTGATGATCTCTTCCGTACTCAAATTGAACTTCGTCTTCGACGCCCGGATGTGGCTGATGATCACCCCATCCGGCACGCTCGCCTCCGCCATATCCATGATGCTCTGGTTCGTCAGCACCGTCGCCGCATCGCCCGTCTCCGGCGTGGGCGGCGGCACGGGCGCGGGCGTTGCCGGAATCGTCACTTCCACTCCCGGAACGTGAATCTCCGTGCCCTTGTCCCGCGAAATCTTCACCGTCTTCGAGCGGCCGCACATCCCGTAATACGCGAAGCTCAGCCCCACCGCGATCCACACCCACTTCGGCGCCCGCTTCACCTGCCCGCCCAACCCCGAACGATCCCGCGCCCGTTCTTCCCGCCGCGCCTCACGTCCCGATACCGGCGGCACACTCGCCGGCCCCGGCGGCAATCCCCCCGGACCCGCCGGCAGACTCCCCGGCCTCAGCGAGGGCGGCTGCGATGCCGGACGCACCGCCGACACCGAAACCGAGGGGTTGCTGAACGCCCCCGAATCCAGCTTCTGCTTCTGCGCCGCCAGCACCGTGTACATCACCTGCGTGCTCTGCCACCGGTCCTTCGGATCCTTGCGCAGCGCCAGCGCGATGATCTCCACCAGCTCCGGCGGCACCGCCGCAACCAACTCCTCCACCGGCTTCACTTCATCGCGCAGAATCGCCGTCAACGTCGTGATCGCCGAATCGCCGCTGAACGCCTTCGCCCCCGTCAGCATCTCGTACATCACCACGCCGAAGCTGAAGATGTCGCTGCGCGCGTCCACCTTCTTGCCCTGCGCCTGCTCCGGCGACATGTACGCGACCGTCCCCAGAATCGACCCTTCCACCGTCAGGGAAGGCGCCCCGATCGTCTGCGTCTCTTCCGTCAGCTCCGTCGCCACGTTCATCTTCGCCAGGCCGAAATCCAGGATCTTCACCAGCCCCGAATCCGTCACCATCACATTGCCCGGCTTCAGATCCCGGTGGACGATTCCCGCCGCGTGCGCCGCCCGCAGCGCATCCGCAATCTGCGCGCTATACCGCAGCGTCTTCTCCACGCCGATCCCGCCTGGAACAATCAGGTCCGCCAGCGTTTTGCCGGTGACCAGTTCCATCACCATGTATTCGCTATCCGCGTCGGAGAGAATGTCGTAAATCGTGATGATGTTCGGGTGGTTGAGTCCGCTCGCCGCCTGCGCCTCCAGAATGAAGCGCCGCCGCCGGTCCGAATCTCCGGTGCTGGCATTGGTCAGTACCTTGATCGCCACCATCCGGTTCAGGCGCGCGTCCTGGGCTTTCCAAATTTCGCCCATGCCGCCAGCGCCCAGCTTTTCGATGACGTTGTAATGCGATATAGTCCGACCGATCACCTGTATAGCTTACCCCAGCAGACGGGCCGCTGGTTTGGCGAAATAGGTCAGGATGATTCCCGCCCCCGCCCGCGTGATCGAAGTCAGCGTCTCCATCATCGCCCGGTCGTGGTCGATCCACCCATTGCGCGCCGCCGCCACAATCATCGAATACTCCCCGCTCACCTGATACGCCGCGATCGGCACGTCGAACCGGTCGCGCGCCTGCCGGATCAGATCCAGGTACGCCAGCGCCGGCTTCACCATGATCATGTCCGCGCCTTCCTGCAGATCCAGTTCGATCTCGCGCATCGCCTCGCGCGCATTCGCCGGATCCATCTGGTAACTGCGCCGGTCGCCGAATTGCGGCGTCGATTCCGCCGCCTCCCGGAACGGTCCGTAGAACACGCTCGCAAACTTCGCCGCGTAACTCAGAATCGGCGTGCGGTCGTACCCGTTCGCATCCAAAGCCTGCCGGATCGCCCACACCCGCCCGTCCATCATGTCCGAAGGCGCCACAATGTCCGCCCCCGCCCGCGCGTGCGAAAGCGCCGCCTTCGCCAGCCATTGCAGCGTCACGTCGTTATCCACGTCGCCGTCTTTCACGAAGCCGCAATGCCCGTGACTCGTGTACTCGCAGTTGCACACGTCCGTCATCACCAGCAGCTTGCCGTTCTCGCGCTTGATCGCGCGGATCGCCCGCTGCACGATCCCGTTATCGTCATACGCCCCGGTCGCCATCTCGTCCTTGCTCTCCGGCAACCCGAACAGGATCACGCCCCCAATGCCGAGCGCTTCCACTTCATCGCACTCGCGCACAATCTCATCGATCGACATCTGGTAATTGTTCGGCATCGAAGAGATTTCGCGCTTGATCCCCTCGCCCGGACACACGAACAGCGGCAGCACGAACTGCGCCGGATCCAGGCGCGTTTCCCGCACCAGTTTGCGCATCGATTCGGAGATCCTCAAGCGGCGGAGACGTTCAATCGGGAAGGGCATCTTTTCGGATTGTAACTCGCTTGCCCGCCCACCTTACCCGGGGGGGACTTGACAAGAGCCTGCGCAACGATAGAATAAGCTTCATCTAAGCGCTGTTATGCAACCCGCTTGCGAGCACACCCGTACCCAAATCATCGCCCGGAGAGATGGCGTCGATTACATCGAATGTCTCGATTGCCGCGAGATCTTCGAGGCCGAAGACCTGGAACCAGTGAAAGTCGAGGAAGAGGAAGAATAGCCCCGCCCTGCGCTAGCATGGAAGGGCATGCACGATTTATCCTTCTTCCGGACCAACTTTGAGCGGATTGCCGAACGCCTGGCCACGCGCGGCGGCGCCATCAACCTCGAGGGCTTCCGCGCGCTCGATTCCGAACGCCGCGCCGCCATCTCCCAGGCCGAACAACTCAAGGCGCTCAAGAACCAGCACAGTCAGGAAATCGGCAAGTTGAAGCGCGAAGGCGCCGACACCACCGAGCGCCAGAAGGAAGTCCGCGCCGCCACCGAGCAGATCGCCTCCCTCGATGAGCGCGTCGCCGCGCTCGATGCCCAGTTCCAGGAACTCCTCGCCGGCATCCCCAACATCCCCCATGAAAGCGTGCCCCTCGGCCGCTCCGCCGAAGACAACGTCGAAGTCCGCCGCGTCGGCGAACCCCGGACCCTCGATTTCGAACCGCAGGCCCACTGGGATCTCGGCCCCGCCCTCGGCATCCTCGATTTCGAACGCGCCGGTAAAATCACCGGAGCCCGCTTCGCCCTCTATTGGGGCGCCGGAGCCCGCCTCGAACGCGCCCTCGTCAATTTCTTCCTCGATACCCACACCCGCCATCACGGCTACACCGAAGTCCTCCCGCCCTTCATGGTGAACTCCGCCAGCCTCTACGGCACCGGACAACTCCCCAAATTCGCCGCCGATCTCTTCAAAATCGAGGCCTCCGATTTCTGGCTCATCCCCACCGCCGAAGTCCCCGTCACCAACATCTATCGCGATGAGGTGCTCGAGGCCGAGCAACTCCCCATCGCCCTCTGCGCCTACACCCCCTGCTTCCGCAGCGAGGCCGGCAGCTATGGTCGCGACGTCCGCGGCATCATCCGCCAGCACCAGTTTCAGAAAGTGGAGATGGTCAAGTTCACCCGCCCCGAACAGAGCTACGACGAACTCGACAAACTCACCGGAGACGCCGAGGACCTGCTCATCCGCCTCGGCCTCCCCTTCCGCACCGTCGTCCTCTGCACCGGCGACATGGGCGCCAGTTCCGCCAAGACCTATGACATCGAGGTCTGGCTCCCCGGCCAGAACAACTACAAGGAAATCTCTTCCTGCTCCAACTTCGAGGCCTTCCAGGCCCGCCGCGCCGGCATCCGCTTCCGCAACGGCAAGAAGACCGAATTCGCCCACACCCTCAACGGCAGCGGACTCGCCGTCGGCCGCACCTGGGTCGCCATCATCGAAAACTACCAGCAGAAGGATGGCAGCGTAATCGTCCCCGAAGTTCTGCGCCCCTACATGAACGAAGAGGTCATCCGCCCCGAACGCAAGCTCTAGCGCCTCAAATGGCGCCAACGCGACCACTACTATGACTCTCTATCTCAAACCCTCTTGAACCACCTGCCGCAACGCGAAGAGTTCGCTTCGCGCAAGAGGAGTCCAGTTCACCGAAGTCGATCTCAATAAGGGATTGTCCGTCGCCCAACTCGAAGCCTTGATCGGCGCCCGAGACTACCTCCAGTTCCTCAACACCCGCAACGAAATCTACCGCGAGCGCGGCATGAAAGAGAATCCGCCCCCGCGCGCCCAGGCCCTCCAACTCATGTCCGAGCACCCCAACCTGATCCGCCGCCCCATCCTCGTCGATGGCCCCACCCTCACCATCGGCCCCAACGTGTAGGACAGGCCTCCCGGCCGGCCTGTCCCACGAATCGTCTCTTTTCCCCGCGCCGCCTCACCTAGCCCCCACCGCAACCCGCATCACGCCAAACTCGCCTTTACCCCTCGCCTTTCTTTGCGCCTTAGCGCCTTTGCGTGAGCCCTGCCTTTCCCCACCGCAACACGCCACTCGCCCTTACCCCTTGCCTTCCCTTTGCGCCTTAGCGCCTTTGCGTGCCCCTTGCCTTTCCTTTCCCTACTTCGCCGTCACCGACCACGGCGGCACGATCCCGTTCACCCGCGCATACGCGATCGATTGCCCCAGATGCTCCGCAATGTGCGTATCGATTTCCGCCAGCACGCTCCCCAACGTGGAGGGCGTCCCGAAGAAATCCACCGGACGCGTCATCGCCCCCGCCGACCGCACCCCCTCCATCGTCTTGCGCACGCTCGCGAAGCTCTCCGTCAGCATCGCCACAATCTTCTCCTTGCTCGCCGGATCCTGCTCCGCCTTGCCATTCGTCGCGATCTCGTTCATCACCTCTTCGCGCGTCACCGAGCCCCCCGCCACATTCACCAGCAGATGATTCCCCAACGCAATGTGCAGGAACACTTCCTTGATCGATCGCACCCCCGGTCCCGGACGCCACCCGTACTTCTCCTCCGGAATCGCCTTCGCCAACTCCACCACCTGCTTCTCCAACCCGCCCAGCGGCGCCAGCAACTCCGCCGCCGGACTCACCGCCGCCACGTCCTTCACCTCCAGCAGTTCCACGTCGAAAATTAACTCCGCCTTCCCCGGGATCTTGCCCCGCCCCTTCTCCCCATACGCCAGCGCATACGGCAAAAACAGCCGCCGCTTGCCGCCCACCTTCATCCCCTCGAAGCCCATCTCCCAACCCGAGATCACCTGCCGCCGTCCCTGTACGAACTTCAACGGCTTGCCCGCGTCCACCGAGGAATCGAACTTCGTCCCGTCGCGCAGCCACCCCGTGTAATGCACCGTGTATTCCTGCCCCGGCTGCGCCGCCGCACCCGTCCCCGCCTGGATCTCGATGAAGCGCAGCGGCGCCGTCTCCACCACGCTCCCCGCCACCACCGGCACCGCCGCCGGCAGTTTCGGGTCGAACCCCTGCGCGCTCAAACTCTGAAATCCAACTGCCAGCGCACAGCCCGTGATCGTCGCCGCCCATCGCATCGTCATCGCCATCTCCCTCGCTCCGCCTCTCAACCCAGCTTCTTCTTCGCGAACGGACGCGCAAACGCCGCCGGCGGATTGTGCGCCGTCGCCGCCCCCGCCTTGCGATAGCACTCCATCGCCTTGTCCTTCTCGCCCAGCTTCTCGTAGGTCATCCCCAGCAGGCATTGCAGGAACGGATCGGTCGCGTTGCCCTGCATCCCCACCGCCTTCTCCAACTCCGCCCGCGCCGTCTGCATCTCGCCCGTGTACAACGCCACATAGCCCGCCAGATACGGCAGGAAGCGCGCCTGCTGCTCCGCCATCTTCGCGTCGCCATCCAGCAGCGCCTTCGCCGCCGCCACGTGCTTCTGCGCCCCCGCCTTGTCCCCGCGCCGCGCCGCCAGCCGCCCCAGCGCATGCTCCAGCCGGAACTTCCACAGGCTCGCCGGATGCGTCTCGTTCCCCGGCTCCTTCAGCCCCATCTCCGCGCCCTTGCGATACCACGTCTCCGCCGTTTCCAAATCGCCCGCGTCGATGCACACCCGCGCTGCTTCATTCGCTATCTCGCCCTGCTGATAGAAGGCGTTCTGCGGCTCCGCACCCTCGCGCGTCACCCAGTACGCAATCACCAGTTGCTCGTACTTCAACGAGTTCTTGCAGTCCCCTTCGAACGCGTAGCTCATCGCCATCGCCCGCTGCGCGTTCGCCTTCGCCGCCGCGTCCGCCGCCCCGTCGATCGCCTTCTGGAAATACTTGCGCGCCTCCCCGCTCTTGCCCATCAGGTCCAGCAGCGTGCCCGCCCCGTTATTCGCCCCGGGCGAAGCCGGATTCGCTCCCAGTTCCGTCTGGTAGACGCCCAGCGCCTCCTCCATCTTGCCGTCGCGGATCAGCTGCTGCGCCTTTCGCGCGTACTCGGGTTGCGGTCCGCCCCGTCCCCCCATGGGCGGTTGTGCCGGCGGCTGTGCGCATAGTGTCAAAGCGGCAGCCAGCAAGGCTCCCGCGGCAGATCGAAGTGTGTGTTTTGCAGACATGGCGTGGCTAATTATATCGCGCCCGCGCCTGCGCTACATGGGGTCCGTCCGTACCCTTCAGTTCGGCAGCGGCGTCTTCAGCGTCTGCTCCACTACCAGTACCTCCACCGGACCCTTCCGCTTCTCCAGCTTCAGCCCCAACTGCTTCTGCACCGCCTCGTAAATCGACGGACCCTCCACCGCTTCCCCCACGTTCGCCTCCGGCCGCCCGCTATCCCGCGCATACGTCAGGTCGATCTCGAAGAAGCCCTCGACCCCCGTCTTGTCCAGCACCGGCATCCGCAGGAATCGCGAGAGGATGCTCGCCAGCATCTGTAACGACATGTGCCGGTGCTGGATGTGCCCCATCATCAGCGGCCCCTTGTTCGCAATCGGCGGCTCCTCCGCCGTCTTCAGCAAATTCGCTCCCGCGCCCTTCGCCAGCGCCAGATACGTGAACTCCCGCTGATCCCGCCGCAACACCAGTTGGAACCGCTGCTCCAGCAGCGTCTGCAGCATCTCGAGCGCCTGCCCGCGCGTCGTCCCCGCCGCGTACTTGCCCGTGATGTCGAAGCGCACCATCTTGCTCTTGATCCACTCCGGACCCGCCACCAGATCGTCCGTCGTAATCCCGTACGCGAACCGCAGGCACTCGCTCAGCGTCGTGTTCGTCAGCGTCACCACGCCGTTCTGTACCGTCCCCAGATTCGCCGTGTACGTGTCCGCCCCATCCAGCACCACCGGCTTCAAAGACGCCACTTCAAACTCCGGCCGCGCCGCCCCCAACGCCACCACCGCCACCACCGCCAGCAAAATGCCCGCCGCTCGCCAGTTCATGGCTCCCATTCTCCCACCCCTGCCCGATGCCCAGTCCGATCCCCAGCCCGTTCCCCGGAACTTTTCCTCCGCCCCCGGCGTATCCTGAGTCATGATCCCGTTTCGTAACCTCTTCCCCGCCCTCCTGAGTTCCGCCGCCCTCTTCGCCCAAGCCCAGGCGCAAACCCAGGCGCCTGCCCCACCCTTCACGCCCCGCCCGGAATTTGAGGTCGCCTCCGTCAAGCCCTCCGCCCCCTCCGATAACGTCAAGGTCAACATCGGCGTCAAGGTCGATGGCGCCCAGGTCCATTACACCTATTTCAGCCTCCAGGACTACCTGCGCCTCGCCTATAAAGTGAAGGCCTTCCAGATCTCCGGCCCCGATTTCCTCGCCTCCGCCCGCTTCGATATCGATGCCAAGCTCCCCTCCGGCGCCACCCGCGAGCAGGTCCCGGAAATGCTCCAATCCCTCCTCGCCGAGCGCTTTGAGGTCAAGCTCCACCACGAAGCCAAGGAGTTCCCCGTCTACGGCCTCATCGTCGCCAAGGCCGGCCTCAAAATCCAACCCGTCGCGCAGACGCCTGAAGACATCCTCGCCGAATCCAAAAAGACCACCGAAGTCAGCGCCACCGGCAGCGCCCAGGGCACCATGGTCAACTATGGCAACGGCGCTTACTTCAGCTTCTCCAACAACAAAATCGAGGTCCGGAAACTCACCATGGCCAACCTCGCCGATATGCTCGCCCGCTTCGTCGATCAACCCGTCGTCGATCTCACCGACCTCCCCGGCAAGTACGATTTCACCATCAACCTCACCGACGAGGACTACACCACCATGATGATCCGCGTCGCCTTGAGCGCCGGCGTCCAACTCCCGCCCCAGGCCCTGAAACTTCTCGAAGGAGCCAGCGACCAGTCCCTCTACGCCGGCCTCCGCGCCCAGGGCCTCACCCTCGAAAAACGCCGCGCCCCCCTCGACACCCTCATCATCGACCACTCCCTCAAATCCCCCACCGCCCAGTAGGACAGGCCTCCCGGCCACACTTGTCCAAATTAGGTTTTCGCCGAGCTTAATTTGGACAGCCGAATACCGGCGACCTTCTGACGGATTTTAGCCAGTGTGGCCTCCGGAGCTCGTCCGCACGGCATTTCGCAACCATTTTGGCGGTGGGGGAGGATCTGCCCGCCGGCAGT
>CAIRBY010000882.1 GCA_903876865.1 uncultured Acidobacteriia bacterium | reverse complement strand
TCACTACACGCGAATTTCAGCCGGTCGTGCGGGATGCCCGACTACTGCGCGTTGAAAACGCTAACGCGTCTCAACGGGGTTCGCGCGCTGAAGCCCGAAAATAAATTCTTCTGACACGAAACTGCGGAAGCTGGGCTAGCGCCCGGACCGATTGATCGAAGACTGCGTCATTCATGCGCGCATGCCGCCTCGATCTGGTAACGGCAGAACCCTGCACGCAATCCGATGCTGTCAGGGCAGGCTGAGATGGGGGCGCACCGCTGGTTCCCGTGTCGGAGTTTCCACGAACGTCGCGTGGCGAAGTGTGCGAAACGCGGCACGGGTAAAGTCTAAGGCCCACCCAGAGTGTACTCGAACTCACAGTACGCCGCAATGTCTCCAGGTTGGCAACCGGTTCGCCGCCTTTTACTTTACCCTCGCCAATGTGTCATCCTGAGCGATTCGTATGGATATCATCACTGGCAACGTCGGCTGGATCGAAGTCATCTGCGGACCCATGTTCTCCGGCAAAAGCGAGGAGCTGATCCGGCGCCTGCGCCGCGCCATGATCGCCCGCAAACGCGTGGAAGTCTTCAAACCCGTGATTGACGACCGCTATTCCAACGACGAGATCGTCTCCCACGGCGACCTCCGCATGAAATCGCAGGTCGTCTCTTCCGCCGCCGAAATCCCCGGCCGCATCGATTGGCGCAGTGAAGTCGTCGGCATCGACGAAGCCAATTTCATGGGCCCCGAACTCGTCGAAGTGGCCCAGCGCCTCGCCGATAGCGGCAAACAAGTCATCATCTCCGGCCTCGATACCGATTATCTCGGCCGCCCCTTCGCCCCCATCCCGGACCTGCTCGCCCACGCCGAATCCATCACCAAGACTCTCGCCATCTGCGTGCGCTGCGGCAACCCCGCCAAGCACACCCAGCGCCTCCGCGGCAGCGACGAACTGATCGTCGTAGCCGGCTCCGATATGTATGAAGCCCGCTGCCGCCGCTGTTTCGAGCCCGGTATACCGAAGCAGACCGAGCTCGAATTCGTCAAAGCCAAGCGTCAGGACAAGAGCGCCGAAGCCAAGCCGCCTACCAGTTGAAGCGCAGCCCCAACTGCAGCAGTCGCTGATCGCGCGATCCCGTTGCCGTGAGCGGCGCCGGTGTCGTGATGTTCCCCGCCGTATCCACCTGCGCCGTCGTGTTCAGCGCCGTGATGTTCAGCCGGTTGGCCAGGTTCGTCGTCTCCACCAGGAATTCCGCGTACCGCCGCTCCGTGATCGGGAACAGCCGCGAGTAGCGCGCGTTGATCTCCGCCACCCACCCTGCGCGGATCGTATCGCGACCCACGTATAGCGGACGTTGGAACGCGCTGCCCTCGGTCGAATCGCCGTTCAGCACGCGGTTGCTGCCCATATTGAACAGGTCGCCGCTCGATGCCGCGATGTTGAAGGAGAGGCGGTTGTGGTTCAACAGGTAGTGCGCCGTCTTGTTCGCGCTCTGGAACTCCGGCAGCAGCACGCTGGTCATGTTGAAGACGTGGCGCTTGTCGGTCAGCGAATTGCCGCGATCTCTGCGGCGGTTGGTCGGGTCGCTCAACAGGTTCGAACCGGCGTCGATGTTGTTCTGCTCCGGCGCGTCGTCAATCGCGTGCGACCACGAATACGTGGCGTAGAACTCGTACCCCTTCGCCAGTTGCTTCTTCAGCGTCAGGTTCGCCCCGTTGTAGGAAGAGTGCCCCACAGATTCGGCGGAGGTGATGTTCCCGTAGCCCGTGTAGTAGCGCCCCGTACCGAAAATCGGCCGCCCGTCCGCCAGGAACGTGCCGCCCGGCACCACGTTGATATTGCGGTACACCGGCAGCCGGTTGCCCGCCGTGTAGAGATAAGATCCGCTCACCGCCATCGTCGGCGTCAGTTCGCGGCTGATCGAGATGTTGCCGTTGATCGAGTAGAGGTTTGAGAAATCCGGTGACACCGTGGTAATGTCCACCGGCGCCGTCGCGCCCGAAGGCACCGACGAAAATGCATTCGGGAAGCTCGGTGCAAAACTCGTCGCCGGCGTGGCCGAAAGCGTGAAGAACGCCGGATTGCCGTTCAGCGAAATCGCGCGCCGGTATTGATCCGTCTGCGGCGCGTCGTAGAAGACGCCCGAACTGGCGCGGATCACCGTTTTCTGGTCTTTGCCCAGACCCCAGGCGAAGCCCAGCCGCGGCCCGAAGTTGTTCTTATCCGTCTTGAAGCTCTGCGAGTAGACGAATGGCGACGTCTTATCCGCCGTCGGCGGCTGGTATAAGTCGTAGCGCAGTCCGTACGTGATCGTCAGGTTGCGCACCGGCTTCCACGAGTCCTGCGCGAAGAAACTCGTATACAGCGAGTTATACGCAAGCGAGGGGTTCCCCACCACCTGCGAGAAGCTCGAATAGCCCTTCGGCGCGCTGCCGTTCACCGCCGCCAGATACGCCGCGATCGTCGGGAAGTTATACTGCGCGAAAGTCGCCTGAATCTGCGTGTCGCGAATCGCGTGCGTGCTCACGCCAAACTTGAGCGAGTGGCTGCCGCGGATGTAGCTGAAGTTATCCGCCAGCTCCGGCGTCGTCTCTTCGTAGACAAAACCCGCCGCCGTCGGTCCGCCGAAATTGGCCACGCCCGAGACCGAAATCGCCGGACCCGTGCCCGAGGCCGCAAACGTATTCTGATGCTGCCCGCGATACGCCACCTGCCCGCGCAGTTCGTTTACCATGTGGTCGTTGATCAGAGAGACCAGTTGCACCGCGCCCACGTGCGAGCGATCGATGAAGTTGTAGGACTGCGAAACCAGATTCAGCCCGCCGATCGTGCCGTTGTTATACGGGGAATCGTTGGCATGGTGCATGTAGCGGATCGAGAGCCGGTTCTTCTGATTGATCTGCCAGTCGGCCTTGCCCATGTAGAAGTACACGCTCTGCCGGAAGGGAATCGGGTCGCCATAACTCGCCGGCAATCCCAACGCCGCCAGGTTAGCCGCGCTTACCGTAACTACTCCCGGCAGATCGCGCTTCACATGCTCGAAGCCGCCGAAGAAGAAGAGCTTGTCTTTGATGATGCGCCCGCCGCCATCCACCGAGTAGGAATCCACATTCACTTCCGGCACCAGCGCCGTCGAAGCCAGCAGCTTCGGACGCCCGCTGAAATCCGTGCGCCGGAACAGGTACGCGCCTTCCCCGTGAAATTCGTTGCTGCCGCTGCGCGTGATCGTGTTGAACACCGTGCCCACCGTATTGCCGAACTCGGGCGCGAAGCCGTTCGAGACCTGCTGCACTTCCGCCACGTAGATATCGGAAATCGGGATCAGGCGAATGCCCGCGCGGTCGCTCTCCGTGTTGTTGCTGCCATCCAACTGATAATTGATGCGTCCGTTGAAGCCGTTCGCGTTGATCTTGCGCGGCACCCCGAACTCCGTGTTCGCGCGCCCGCTCACATTGGGCTGGAACAGAATGAAGTTGTAGGGATTGCGCGAGACCAGCGGCAGGTTGCGCGTCATGTTCTCGTCCAGCGTGCTCCCCAGGTCGATCCGTCCCGGTTCCGCCACCGCCGGCGACGCCGAAACGTCCACCGTGATCGTATCCGCACCCGATACCGCGAGCTTCGCGTCCACCGTCACCGTCGCGCCTGCTGTGACCGTGATGCCCTTGAACGTTGCCAGCGAGAATCCCGTCGCGCGAATCTCCAATTCGTAGGTGCCGATCGGCAGCAGCGTGAACCGGTACAACCCGCCCTCGCTCGTCTTCAGCGACTGCCTGTAGCCCGTCTCCGTGTTGCTCAACTGCACCGGCGCACCCGCCACTGCGCTGCCCGAAGGATCCGTCACCGTACCCGTGATCTCTCCGTTCACCGCGGACGCCTGCCCGAACAGATTACCCCCCAGTGCCAACCCCAGGCACACTACGAACCCGATCCACTTGCCGTTATGACTCATGACCAACCTCCCTAATTGTCTACAGACGTACTTGGGAATATGATGTCACGAGCGGCCTGCTGGCTTCAACTCATTTACGCGCCGTAGCTCGGGAAATAACCTGGCCCAGAGCCCCACAATCAGGATTGTCCCGATGCCGCCCGCTACCACCGCCGGCACCGCGCCAAACCATGCCGCCGTAACGCCGGATTCGAACTGGCCAAACTCGTTGGAAGCTCCGATGAAGATCATGTTCACCGCGCTCACCCGTCCGCGCATCTCGTCCGGCGTGGAAATCTGCACCAGCGTGTGCCGCAGCACCACACTCACCATATCGCACGCGCCCACCAGAACCAGCGCCACCGCGGAGACAACGAGATTCCGCGACAGCCCGAAGATCACCGTGAACACGCCAAAACCGGCTATGCACCAAAGCATAGTCGCTCCGGCACGCCGTTTCAAGGGCCAATGCGCCAGCGTCAGCGCCATGATCACCGCGCCCGTCCCCGGCGCCCCGCGCAGTAACCCCAGCCCCGCCGGACCCACTTGTAAAATGTCGCGCGCGTACACCGGCAACAGCGCCACCGCCCCGCCCAGCAGCACCGCGAACATATCCAGCGAGATCGCGCCCAGCGTCAATTTGGATCGCCACAGGTAGCGCAATCCATCCAGCACCATGCCCCGCCGCGCCACCGAACCCGCCGCGCGCCCCTGCACCCGCACCGAGCCGATGGCGGTCATCGCCACTAGCGCCGCCACCGCCGAACCCGCATAGACCGGCACCGGATTTCCCGCGATGCCGTAGATCAATCCGCCCAGCAGCGGCCCCAACACCATCGACGCCTGGACCGTTCCCGATGCCAGTGCCACGGCCGTGGGAAACACCTCCTCCGGCACCAGCAGCGGCAGAAACGCCTGCGTCGCCGGCCCGTTGAACGCCCGCACCACGCCGTTCATCAGCAGCGCCGCATAGATCGGCCATACCGCCGTGATCCCGTGCAGCGTCAGCCCCAGCAGCACTGCGGAGACGCACGCAAAGCCCAGGTAGCAGCACTGCAGAATGCGCTGGCGCGGAAACCGGTCCGCCGCGTGCCCGCCCACCAGAAACAGCAGGATGCCCGGCAGGAATTGCGCCAGCCCCACCAGCCCCAGGTCCAGCGCCCGATGCGTCATGGCGTAGAGCTGCCACCCCACCGCGATCGCCTGCATTTCGCTGGCGACCGTGGTCAGGATCCGCGCCGCCATGTAGTAGCGGAAATTTGGATACCGGTATGCCCCCCGCTCACTCACAATGGGCCGCCCGCTTTTCGCTCGAAGGTAGGGCAGGCGGTTCCGCCTGCCAACTCTTCAGTCCTGCCTGCCTGGTGGGGCGGACGCCCTCGTCCGCGCGGGACCCCCTGGTCCCGCAACTGCTTCGAAGAAGCCACTGTCCCCGGCGATCGAGAGGCCGCCCTAAGCGCCCTTCGGCGAAACCGCCTGCCCCACCAACCTTTATGCGGCAGGCCCTAGGCAACTCGACCTCCTCCCTCTCACTCACTGGTAGTGAGGCTGATCGCTGCGGAACGGACCCGCCGGCAGCCCTGCCTGGTTCACCAGATTGCAGGCCGGGTTGTCTGCCCACGCATACCGCACCGCCGCCGGAGCCGCCACCTGCGTGCTCGATACCACCAGCGTATTGCCCTCCACCTTCACCTCCGCCGGCTGGTACTTCCCGTCCGCGCCCGCCACTTCGAAGCCCGTGATGGCCCCGCCGCCGCGCGCCTGCATCGCATCGCTGTGCGTCATGTAGACCCGCATCGCGCTGCCCTCCGGCACCGCCATGTCGTACGTCGGCCCCGCGTACTCCACCGCCTGATGATACGTCTGCGCGCGCGCCGCCAGCGCCAGCCGCAATCCCACGTCCTGCTTGTTGATCGGGTGGATGTTGGTGGCGTCGCCCACGTCGATCGTCACCGCCATCCCCGTGTTCGCCAGCCGCAGGGTCTCCGTCTGCGATTCGCGCAGCACCGGCCACCACACGTTGCTCCTGTAGTTGGCCAGTTGCACGAAGTAAAACGGGAAATCGCCCTCGTTCCAGCGGTTGCGCCAATCCTGAATCATCGCGCCGAACAGCCGCCGGTATTTATACGCGTGCGCTTCGCTCGCATTCGATTCGCCCTGATACCAGATCGCCCCGCGAATCCCATACGGCACCAGCGGCGCGATCATTCCGTTGTACAGCCCGCTCGGCGTGTTCTGATGGCCCGGTCCCTCGGGCGCGCCCGGCTTGTTGGGCGGCGTCTTGCCCGCGGCCTTCGCATCCGCCACGGCCTTGTTCCACGCCGGGATGGTCGTGTTGTCGTACTTCTCTTTCGCCGCCGGATAGTTGGCCGTCACCTTCTCCCAGTAATCCAGCGTGAACTTCAGCGAAGGGTCCGTCTCCAGCGCCGGCTTCGACGTCCAGGATTGCGCCGGCGTCCCGCCCCAATCGCTCTCGATCAGCCCCATCGGCACATGCAGGTTCGCCTGCAAATGGCGCCCAAAGAAAAATTCCACGGCCGAGAAGTTCTTCACGCTCGCCGGAGAGCAGACCTGCCACGTGCCCACCACGTCGTCCGCCGGCTGCTCCGCCACCACGTGCTTCACCTGGAAGAGATGAATCATCGGGTAATCCGCGCGCGCGATCTCTTCCTCGTGATTCATCGTGGTCTGCATCCGGAACTCCATGTTGGATTGTCCCGAGCCCAGCCACACCTCGCCCACCAGCACATCGTGAATCGTGACGTTGTTGATCGTCAGTTCCAGCGGACCCGCCGCCACCAGCGGCTTCAGCCACGCCGTCCACTTGCCGTTCTCCCCGGCCGTGACCGTGACCGTCTGTCCCTGAAAGCCGACCTTCACCGCTTCACCCGGGTCGGCCGTACCCCACACCCGCACCGGCATCCCCTGTTGCAGCACCATGTGGTCGCTGATCAGCGCGGGCAGCTTCACCGCCGCATTCAGCGCGCAGGCGGCCGCCAGTAGCCCCAGACAACGTACGATTCCCTTCATCCGTCCATCCTCCTGTGAAATTCCGATTCTATCGCGCCCGCGCCGCATCCAATAGGCAGATGAGTTTTCAAAACACCCGCTACGTGGTCGTCGGCGCCGCCGGAGGCATCGGTTCCGCCCTCGCCCGCCAGCTTGTATCCCGCGGCGGGGAAGTGGTCCTGATCGGCCGTTCCGCCGAACGTCTCGCCCCGCTCGCCGCCGAATTGCTTGCCCCTGCCTACGCGCTCGATGCCGCCAGCTTCGAACCCCTCGAGCAGGCAATTGCCGCCGCCGGCCCCATTCACGGCATCGTCAACTGCGCCGGCAGCCTGCTCCTCAAGCCCGCCCACCTCACCACCGAGGCCGAGTTTCAGCAGACCCTCCACGCCAACCTGACCACCGCCTTTGCCACCGTGCGCGCAGGCGCCAAGGCACTCTCCGCCGCCGGCGGCTCCATCGTCCTCTGTGCCACTGCCGCCGCCCGCACCGGGTTCGCCAATCACGAAGCCATCGCCGCCGCCAAAGGTGGCGTGATCGGCCTCACGCTCTCCGCCGCCGCCACCTACGCGCCCCGCAACATCCGCGTCAATTGCGTAGCCCCGGGATTGGTCGCCACCCCGCTCGCCGCGCGCATCACCTCCAATGAAGCGGCCCTCAAAGCCTCCACCGCGATGCACGCCCTCGGCCGCATCGGCCGCCCGGAAGATGTCGCCAGCGCCATCGCCTTTCTCCTCGACCCCGAAAACAGCTGGACCACCGGCCAGATCCTCGGCATCGATGGTGGCCTCGGCTCCATTCGCCCCCGCTGAAATCACCGGCCGCAGCTGGATACTGCGAAGCGACCACGCTTCGTCTCTTCTTATCCGTGTTTATCTGTGGCCGGTACTCTTCCCTCTCAGTGGTTCACCTGGGCGGTTGCAATAATAGCCGGTTGATGCGGAAACAGGCTGAAATAGGAGCCAAATGCGCCGGAGACGCGGCCTCGAAGGTTGCCAGTCAATGCAAACACGACAAGGGCATGTGTGCCGGCTGCGGGCACCGCACAAATCGGTTGTTCTTCCAAGTCCCTGCTTCACCGTCTCCCCGTGTGGGTCCCGGGTGGGACAGGCCATCGTCTTCCGTGGCCTGTCAGGCTAGTCGGTTTTTCCCTCGTTCCGCCCGGCCACCCGGCTACTCCACCCACACCGTCACGCCGCCCGGAATCACGCTTCGCGCGCCGCTCAGGATCTCCGCCCCCGGCCGCGCCGGAATCGCCTTTGCCGTCGATGTGAAATTCGTCGCCACCCAGAAGCCGTCGCGCCAATCGACAATGAAATCCGCCGCCAGATTCGCCGGAGCCGCCCCCGCCGCCGTATACACCTTCCGCATCAGCGCCGTCTCCAACTCGCCGTTCACCGTATCCACGCCGATGTACGTCACCGACCCCTTCCCCAACTTGTGCGTCACCGCCGCCGCCTTGCCCGCGTAGAACTGATCCGCATAGGTCGCGAGCGTCGTCGTCCCCGCGTCCGGCTCCAGCACGTCCGCCCACGATCCCCATGCGTAGCGCGCGCCATCCGCCGTCACATGCCCTTCCAGTGTCCCCGGCAGCAGATCGTAGATCGGCAGCTTCGCCCCGATCAGCCCGTAGATCTGCTCCGCCCACAACGTCTCCGGGAAGTAGCCCCGCCGGTCCTTCTCGCCCGTCCGCGAGGTCAAAACCAGGTGCCCGCCGTTCTCCGCGTACGTCGTCCACTTCGCCACCAGCGCCTTGTCCACCAACTGATACGCGGGCGCCACCACGAAGCCGTACCCGCTCAAGTCGCGCTCTTCCGTCACCACGTCCACCGGCGCCATCATGCTCTTCAGCGCACGGTAGTATTTCATCCAATGCCCCACCGTGTCCCAGCGCGTGGTCTGCTTGTGATTCTCAATATCCCAGCGATTGTCGAAGTTGATCAGGAACGCCGTCCGCCGCTTCGCATATGCCGCCGGCTCCTTCGCCTCGGGCTTGTACTTCGCCCGCAGCTTCAACACATCCTTCATCGCTTCCATGTACTCGCGACCGCCCGGCGAAGGCGTCACCCCATCCGTCTCCACCAGCCCCTTGTGATACTGCTCGTTGCCGAACAGCGGCTGGCGATACCGGTACGTGCACACCATCCGCGCCCCCGCCGCGAACGCCCGCATGATCCACATGTGGATCGCCCCCGGCTGCGGCCACGGATTCACCACGCCCCAGTTCACCTGCCCCGGCTGCAACTCCATCAGCCCGCTGATGCCGTTAATCGGCCGCATGAAATCGTGCATGAAGCTCTGGATCGCGCCGCTTCCCAGGCGGAAACCCAGCGGACCATTCTCCGCGAACACGTCGCCGTGCACCGGGTAATGCGTCCACGTGAACGCGTCCAGATCCTTCGCCGAACGCATCGGGTCGATATCGCCGTACATCGCCATGTAGTTCGTCGTGATCCATTGGTCCGCGCCATACTGCCGCAGAATCCGCGTCTGTAACCGCAGGAAGTCCGCGCCCTCGCTCGCAAACCAGCGATTGAAATCCAACTGCGCGTGCGGATTCGGCAGCCCTGCGTGATCCAGTTGATTGGGAATCTCGATCTGCTCGAAATTCTGATACACCATGCTCCAGAACGCCGTGCCCCAATCCGCGTTCAGGTGCCCGATGTCGCCGTACTTCTCCTTCAGCCATTCGCGGAACCGCGCCGTCGCCGCCGGCGAGTACGAAAACTCCTTCTCGTAGTGGCTCAGTTCGTTGTCCAGTTGCCAGCCCCACACGCGCTTGTCGTGCCCGAAGCGTTTCGCCAGTTCCGTCACGATCTTCGCCACGTACTCGCGATACACCGGCGAACTCCAATCGCCCTGCTGCCGCCCGCCGTGGTTCATGCGCTTGCCCGTCGCGTCCACCATCAGGATCTCGGGATGCTTGCGCGAGAGCCACACCGGCGGGGTCGCGCTCGGCGTGCACAGAATCACCTTCATGCCGTTCTGCTGGGCCAGTGCGACGTTCTTCTCCAGCCAGTCGAAATCGAACTTGCCCTCTTCCGGCTCCATGAAGGCCCATGCGAATTCGCCCATGTGCACGAACTCCATGCCCATCTTGTGCATGTTCGCCATATCGCGCGCCCACTGGTTCTGCGGCCACGCTTCGGGGTAATAGTAAACGCCGATGTTCATCATCTCGGCGCGCGGAAACCAGTCCGGCGTAGCAGCCCCGGCGGCGTGGGTGCTGCTCAGAATCAGCGCCAGAGCGGCGCTCCACGAAATCGTGCGTGAGATCGCTTTCATCGGGTATAGAATAACTCGGTGACCTCTACCCCTGCGGTAAAGCCGGCTGCGTTGTCCTCCAAGGAATGGCGCATCCTCATTCTGCTGGTGATTTCCGCCTTCATCAATTACATCGATCGCACCACCCTTTCGGTCGCCGCCACCGATATTCAACGCGAACTCCACCTCACCAATACCCAGGTAGGCTACCTGCAATCCGCCTTCTTCGCGACGTACGCCATTTCTCAAATCACGTTCCTGGCCGGATGGGTGGTCGGTCGTTTCCATGTAGGCTGGGTGCTGGCTTCCGGATTCCTGCTATGGAGCGGAGCAACGGCGCTGACCGGCGCGGCCGAAGTGTTTGTCGTCATCTTCGCGTTGCGCCTATTGCTGGGCATCGGCGAATCTGTCTCCTATCCGTCCTACTCGCGGATCCTCGCCACGGAGTATCCCGAGCACCATCGCGGTTTCGCCAACGCCCTGATCGACTCAGGCACCAAGGCGGGTCCCGCGCTCGGCATCCTGATCGGAGGATTGCTCGTGTCTCAACTGGGATGGCGCGTCTTCTTCTTTGTGCTCGGTGGCGGCAGTCTGCTCTGGCTGATTCCCTGGAGTGCGTGGATGCCCCAAGGTCAGGGCTCGGCCATGCGCGAGGCCAAGGGGCACAGCATCCCGATCGTCGAAATCCTCAGTCATCGTTCCGCCTGGTTTACCGCCTTCGGCCTGTTCTGCGGCAATTACTATTGGTATTTTCTGATTACCTGGCTGCCCGCGTATCTGGAGAAGGAGCGCCACTTCCCTAAGGCCAAGATGGCGATTTTCGCGTGGTTCCCCTTCCTCGCTATCGCCACTTCCTGCATCGCGGCCGGATGGGTGAGCGACCGCCTCATCGCCCGCGGCCACTCGCCCACGAAAGTGCGCAAGGGCTGTGCCGGTATCGGACTCTCCTTCGCGACGGTGCTGGTGCCGGTCGTTCTGGTGCACGACGAGAAGCTTGCGATGGTGCTGCTCACGATCGCGTGCCTTTCCTTCGGCATCTATTCGTCGAATCTCTGGGCCATTACCCAATCGCTCGCCGGACCGCGCGCCGCAGGCAAGTGGACCAGCTTTCAGAACGGTTTCGGAAATTTCGCCGGGGTGCTGGCACCGTCGCTGACAGGGTTCGTGGTGGACAAGACCGGCGAATTCTATCTCGCCTTTGTGGTCGCTGCCGCCTTCGCCCTCACCGGCGCCGGCATGTTCGTCTTCGGCGTAGGCCCCATCCAACAAGTAAAATGGAAGAAGTAGGACAGGCCTCCCGGCCACACTTGTCCAAATTAGGTTTTCGCCGAGCTTAATTTGGACAGCCGAATACCGGCGACCTTCTGACGGATTTTAGCCAGTGTGGCCTCCGGAGCTCGT
>CAIRBY010000881.1 GCA_903876865.1 uncultured Acidobacteriia bacterium | reverse complement strand
CTCCACCGCCGCCTGCCGCACCAGCACTTCCTTCGAACGCGCCGCCGAATCGATCTGCGCCAGCACCGCTCGCGACGGACGCTCCCAAATGCCATCCAGCTCCACCAGCAACTTCCCCGCATCCGCGGAGAGCCGCTCCGGAGCCGGCGCATCCCAACCCTTCGCCCGCGCCGGCATCGGGAAGTAGGCACTCAATGCCAGCACCGCCATCTGCGTTTCCCGGAACGGCGTTTTGAAGTTCTCGAAGGCTTGCAGCGGGTCCATCCAGCCCCCGAAACCCTGCTGCCGCCCCAACAAATACCCGATCGCCTTCTTCACCTGCGGATGCTCCGCCGGAATCCCCGCCGCCGCCAGTGCCCACAGCGCATGACCAGTCTGAAACTCGACCTCCGCCTCCTTCGCATCGAACTTCATCGACCACTGCCCGCTCGCCCGCTGCAGCCCCAGAATCCGCTCCGCGTTCGCGCGAAGCTGCCCCGCATACTTCGCCCGGTCGATCTCCGCCAGCGCCAGCGTCTGGTAGCAGAGGTCCACCATATTCTTCACTTCACCCTGCGCGATCATCCCCGGCAGCCGCGCGTCCTGCGTCGTCTTCCACGCGTACCACGCCACCTCGTGCGCGCTCACCAGCGGCGTATTGCCGTTGGTCTCGTCCGCGGGCAACTTGTCCCGCCCCTCGTAATACAGCTTCAAATACGCCGAAATCCGGTCGTGATACTCCGGCCGCGCCGCGCCCGACACGTTCGCCTCAAACAGCCCCGTCAACACGCTCATCCGGCTCAGCACATTCGCGGGAGCCGAAATCACCCGCGCCCACACCGCGCCTTGCGCTTCGAAGCCATAGAACGGCCGCGGATTATTGTAGAAGCGCTCTTCCAGGAATTGCAGTTGCTGCCGCTGCACCACCGCGTACCCCTGCGCCGTCGCATACAACTGCGCCCGCTGCGAAAAATGACTCGCATGGCACGCCACGCACAGAGACGTCTCCTGATGCACCCCGGCCACACGGTCCAGCGCGCCGCCCCGCCGCGGCGTATTCGCAAACCACGAATCGCCCGCGCCCATCACATAATCCACCGCCGTCCGCACCGCCACCCGCGGATCGCTGTAAGGCGGCGGATCGTATACCCGCGTCCGCAACTTGTACTCCGGATGATTGGCGCGCACGCGGACATAATAAGTCCCCGCCTCGCGCAGAATCCGCGGCGCGAACTTGTTCCCCGCCAGCGCCTGCACTTCATGCGGCTGCGCCACCGGGTCCTGCCCCTCCGTAAACTCCTCGAGCTTGCCCGCCGCCACCCGGAAGATCGCCACATCCGCCGGCACATCGTCGCGGTCCATCAGTTCCAATTGAAAGAACACCAGCTTCGCGTGGGACTCCTGAAACTCGTAGCGGTACCACTGCTCGCCCACCGCCGGATTCACCACCTCGCTTCGCGGCGTGCCCGGCAGCGGAACGTACAGCTGCTCGTCGCTCGCCCCCGTCACCACTTCCCCCAACCGCACCGGCGCCGCATCCTGCCACCTGTGCCCCGCCACCACCGCGAACGGCGCGCGATTGATCTGCAACCGGTACGTGCCCTTCGCCCCACCCTCCACCACCACCCGCAGCGTAGCCGTGCTCGCCAGACGAATTAGCCCATACAGATCCAGATCCCCCGCGTGCAGGGTCTTGGCAAGCAGCACCCGCTCACCCTCCACAATCGAGACCGCCACCCGCGCCTCCGCCCCCAACCCCTGCGGAGACGTCACGCTGAACAGCACCGAGTGCGCCCCGCCGCCGCTCAACTTCGTCAGCGGCAGGTTCAGTGCGCCCAGTGGGCCGGTGGCCTCGTACACGCTCTCTGGCGCTTGCGCCAGGGCTGCGCCAGAGAGGCAGAGAATCGCAAACAGGCGGAGGTTTCCCAACATGGCTTTCGCTACATGGTATGACACTTGCCACCCGACTCTTTAGTCAGACTAAAAGGTCCGTTTAGCATTCTGACATTGACCCCCACCGTGCCACCGAATACAGTTCAGTCAAGAGCACCCGTGGGGCGAGCCCCGCGGACAGGGGCTATTTTACGTTTTGAGCGAGGTTCGTACATGAAATTCAGCCTGGTCGCTGTAGCAGCATTTCTCCTCCCGTTAGGATTGTTCGCGCAGGAATTTCGCGGCACCCTTAGCGGCACCGTCACCGATGCCACCGCCTCCGCCGTCGCCGGAGCCAAAGTCACCGTCACCGAAATCCACACCGGGACGAAAAACGAATCCCTCACCGATTCCGGCGGTCAGTACACCGCCCCCTTCCTTCTGCCCGGCGATTACGACATCAAAGCCGAAGTCCAGGGCTTCAAGGTCTACACCCGCAAGGCGCTCCACCTCGGCGCCGGCGACCGCACCGTCATCGATATCCGCCTCGAAGTCGGCGATACCACCCAGAGCGTCCAGGTGACTGCCGACGCGCCTCAGCTCAACACCGAAAACGCCTCCGCCGGTCAGTCCATCACCACCAAGGAAGTGGAGGACCTACCCCTCAACGGCGGCACCCCCATGGCCCTCGCCACCCTCTCCCTCGGCGTCATCGGCACCGGCCAACCCGGCCTCATCCACCCCTTCGATAGCGGCGGCGCCGCCGGCTTCAGCGTCGCGGGCGGCTATGCCCAGACCTCCGAACTCCAGGTCGATGGCTCCCCCAACGCCACCTGGGACGGACGCCTCGCCTTCAGCGTGCCCAAAGACGCCGTCCAGGAACTCCGCGTCAAAGCCTTCGATTCCGACGCCGCCAATGGCCACTCCGGCGGCGGCACCTTCAACCAGGTCCTCAAAACCGGCACCAACCAGTTGCGCGGCTCCCTCTGGGAACAGAACCAGCCCAATACCCTTACCGCCAACGATTTCTTCAATAACGCCAAGGGCGTCCGCCGCCCCGTCAGCCACCTCAACCAGTACGGCGTCACCGCCGGCGGTCCCGTCTACCTCCCCAAAATCTACGATGGCCGCAACAAGCTCTTCTGGTTCTTCGCCTATGAAGCCATGAAAGACGGCCAGCCCAACCCCGTCTTCACCACCGTCCCGACCGCCGCCGAACGCACCGGCGATTTCAGCAAACTGCTCGCCGTCGATGGCGCTTCCGCCCAGCTCTACGATCCCTATACCGGCACCCAGGCCAGCGGCAGTTCCACCATCACCCGCACCCCCTACGCGGGCAATAAGATCCCCGCCAGCCAGTTGAGCCCCATCGCCCAGGCGTACCTGAAATTCTATCCGGCGCCGAATCTGGCCGTGCCCGTTCGCCCCGACGATTACCAGAACTTCGGCAACAGCGCCACCACCAACGACGATT
The DNA here is from genome assembly GCA_903876865.1 of uncultured Acidobacteriia bacterium. GTDB lineage: Bacteria > Acidobacteriota > Terriglobia > Bryobacterales > Bryobacteraceae > Solibacter. The sequence goes on along the minus strand of CAIRBY010000881.1, from coordinate 4,072 downwards.
ACAACAATCAGCTGGGCCGCCTCGATTACAACATGAGCGACAAGAGCCGCATGTACATGAACATCCGGCGCACCGGCTACTCCCAGGTCAAAAACAACTACTTCCAGAACGAGAGCGAAGGCAGCATCCTCTACCGCAACAACTGGGGCGGCTCTCTCGACGAGGTCTACACCATCAACTCTTCCAACGTGCTCGACGTGCGCATGAACTTCACCCGCATGGCCGAATCCCACGCCTCCCCCAGCACCGGCTACGACCCCAGCGCGCTCGGTTTCCCCTCTTACCTCTCCTCCAGCGCGCTCTACCTGCAGATGCCGGTAATCTCCTTCAGCAGCAACTCCAACTTCCAGAACCTCAGTTCGAGCGGCAGCAACAACCTGCCCTCGCAATCCCTGCAGCTCTTCACCACCTACATGAAGATCAAGGGCAACCACATCCTGAAGATCGGCGCGGACCTTCGCCAGTACCGCCTCAACACCTTCACCGTGGGCAGTTCCACCGGCGGCTTCAGTTTCAGCGGCAACAGTTGGGTTCGTTCCACCAGCGCCGCCTCTTCCACCGTCGTCCTCGGCCAGGATTTCGCCACCTTCCTGCTCGGCCTGCCCTACACCAGCACCTACGACATCAACACCTACGGCTCCTGGTATTCCTACTACGGCTCCGGCTTCGTGCAGGACGATTGGCGCGTCAAATCCAACCTCACCATCAACTTCGGCCTGCGCTTCGATCACGATGCGCCCTATCACGAAAAGTGGGGACGCACCGCCAACGGCTTCGATACCACCTCACCCAATCCGCTCGCCGCAGCCGCCATCGCCGCCTACGCCAAAGCGCCCATCTCCCAACTCCCCGTCAGCGCCTTCAACCCGCTCGGCGGACTCACCTTCGCCACCCCCGGCAACAACGCCGTCTACCAGAACAACTCGCACATCCTCAGCCCCCGCGTCGGTTTCGCCTGGACTCCGAATGTCTTCAAAGGCAAGACCGTTCTGCGCGGCGCCTTCGGCGTCTTCGTCGCCCCGGTGACCATCGCCAATCTCGCCATCACCGGCACCTACTCCACCAATCCCGAGATCAACCAGCAGGGCTTCAGCCAGACCACCAGCGTCAGCGTGCCCTCTGGCGCCGTCACGCCGGCCGCCGCCGGCGTCAGCACCCTCGCCAATCCGTTCCCCGCCGGCTTCACCAAGCCCGCGGGCTCGTCCGCCGGCTTAGGCACGTTCGCCGGACAGAGCATCTCCTTCCTCAACCCCAACATGCAGAGCCCCTATTCCATGCGCTGGAATGTCGATCTGCAGCACTCGCTCACGCCTAACACCATGATCGAGATCCTCTACATTGGCAACCACTCGCTCCACCTGCCCGTGGCCGCCACCCAGCTCAATGGCCTGCCGCAAAAATACCTCAGCACGCTCGCCATCCGCGATGCCAACCAGACCTATCTCGCCTCGCCGGCAGTCACCAACCCCTTCTCCGGCCTCGCCACCAGCCTCAACAGCTCCACCACCACGGTGGCGCAGTTGCTCTCCAAATACCCCGAGTTCCCCGTGGGCGATTCCGCCACCGGCTGGAACGGCGGCGGCGGCGTCATCGAACAGAACCTCAACGTCGGCAGCTCCTACTTCCACAGCCTGAATGTGCGTTTGCAGAAGCGGGTCTCCAAAGGCCTCAATCTCACCATGAACTACATTCACTCGCGCATGATCGAAAACGATTCCTGGCTTAACTCCAGCGACCCCCGCCCCGAAAAGCGCGTCTCGCCCACGGACCGCCCCAATCGCTTCGTCGCCGCCGTCACCTACGAACTCCCCATCGGCCAGGGCAAGGCGCTCCACTTCAATTCGCGCCTCGCCAATTCACTGATCGGTGGCTGGGTCGTCACCACCATGTATCAGTACCAGACCGGCGGACCCGTCACCTGGCTCAACGCCAGTTCCAGCAGCCCCGGCGATTACGTCTACCTCGGCGCCCCCCTCAACCTCAACAACCGAAATGTCAACGGCGCCGCCTTCGACACCACCGCCTTCGATACCAAAGCCGCCGACGCCTTCAACTACCACCTGCGCACCTTCCCCACCACCTTCAACAACCTGCGCGGCGATGGCATCAATCAGTTGGATGCGAGCGTGCTGAAACGCTTCCGCATCAGCGAAACCAAGCGCTTCGAGCTTCGCTTCGAAGCCTACAACCTGCCCAACCACCCGGTATTCGCGGCGCCCAATACCCAGGCCAGCGCCAGCGGCTTCGGCACCATCACCGCCACCGCCAATCGCTTCCGCACCATGCAGGCGATCGCGCGGATCTATTTCTAACCCGCACCCGCGTGCGCGATTGGACGGCAGGCCACTCTCCCCGGTGGCCTGCCTTTTTTGTCCGCGTTATAGTCAAGGTAGTGCGATATTTCCTCACCGCCCGGCATCCGCAAGTCACCTCCATCCTCCTGGTGGAGAGCGGCAGCCGCGGCCTGCTCGAAGGCCAGATCACCGGACTCCGCAACAGTTGGGGAGACCAGATGCCCATCGATCTGGTCACCTGCTACTCCACCCTCCCCAAAGGCTTCGAAGCCCACAACACCCGCGTCTATCGCGTCGGCGATTATCGTGGACGCGCCGCCCGCGCCCGTCTCTACAAGGAACTCGCCGCCAACCGCTATTCCCTCATGGGCGTCATCTGCTCCGGCGAAGTGGTCATGGCGAAGTGGAAGTGGTCGCTCGCCCTCCGCATCCCCGCCAAGATTTTCATCATCAACGAAAACGGCGATTACTTCTGGCTGGACCGCGCCCACTTCTCCCAGATCCGCCGCTTTGTATTGTTTCGCTCCGGCCTCGCCGGTTCCGGCGCCGTGCGCACCCTCGTGCGCCTCATTACCTTCCCGTTTGCACTCCTGTATCTGTTACTCTATGCAGCGTCCGCGCATACCATGCGGGCCCTTCGCAAAGGCTGAACCATGAAATCCATTCACGTGAACACTCCCGGCGGTCCGGAAAATCTGGAACTGGTCGAGGTACCGGTTCCCCAGCCCGGTCCCGGCCAGGCGCTCGTGCGCATCGCCGCCAGCGGAGTCAATTTCATCGACATCTACTTCCGCACTGGACTCTATAAATCCGATCTCCCCATCACCCTCGGCAGCGAGGGCGCCGGCACCGTCGAATCCCTCGGGGAAGGCGTCACCGAAGTCGCTCCCGGCGACCGTGTGGCCTACGTCATGGCGCGCGGCTCCTACGCCGAATTCGCCGTGGTTCCCGCCGCCTCGCTCGTGAAACTCCCCGCCCACGTCGGGTTCCAGACCGCCGCCGCGGCCATGCTCCAAGGCATGACCGCCCACTACCTCACCCACTCCACCTTCCCGCTCAAGCCCGGCGATACCTGCCTCGTTCAGGCCGCCGCCGGAGGCACCGGCGCCCTCGTCGTGCAGCTGGCCAAAATGCTCGGCGCCCGCGTCTTCGGCACCGTCTCCACCCCGGAAAAAGCCGCCATCGCCCGCGCCGCCGGAGCCGACGAAGTCATCCTCTACACCGAGCAACCCTTCGATGCCGAAGTGAAGCGCCTCACCGCCGGCCGCGGCGTCGATGTCGTCTACGATTCCGTCGGCCGCACCACCTTCGATCAGAGCCTCAACTCCCTTCGCCCGCGCGGTACGCTCGCCCTCTTCGGCCAGTCCAGCGGTTCCGTCCCGCCCTTCGACCTCAGCATCCTCAACGGTAAGGGTTCGCTCTTCGTCACCCGCCCCAGCCTCGGCTTCTACCTCCTCACCCGCGAGGAACTCCTCTGGCGCGCCGGAGACGTCCTCCAATGGCTCGACCAGGGCAAGCTCAAACTCCGCATCGACCACGCCTACCCGCTCGCCGAAGCCGCCGCCGCCCACCGCGCCCTCGAAGGCCGCAAAACCGCCGGCAAACTAATCCTGACCATCGCCTGAGCATGCGCCCGCCTGCCAACCGCCGCCTGACTCACCGCCCCCCGACCCCAGTGGGGCGGACGCCCTCGTCTGTGGGGCGGACGCCCTCGTCCGCGCAGGACCCCCTGGTCCTGCCCCTGCTTCGCAGCACCACCTCCCCCCACCCGCTGCCCG
>CAIRBY010000880.1 GCA_903876865.1 uncultured Acidobacteriia bacterium | reverse complement strand
TGGAATTCCGTCCAACTCTCGCGCGAAGCCACCACCGTACACGTCACCGCCGCGCTCCCCCCCTCCGCCCTCCAGTTCTGAGTGGGACAGGCCATCGCCTTTTGTGGCCTGTCGGCTAATCTCGGTGTTTCAATCCAGCTTCTTCTGAAACCGCAGCGCGCTCAGCCCCAGCACCACCACTCCGTACACCGCCAGCGAGAGCATCTGCGGCCACAGCACCGAGACACCCGAGCCCTTCAAAAAGATCCCGCGCACAATCTCAATGAAGTACCGCACCGGATTCAGATACGTCAGATACTGCACCGCCACCGGCATATTCCGGATCGGAAACGCGAAGCCGCTCAACATGAACGCCGGCGTCGAAAAAAAGAACTGCGCCATCATCGCCTGCTGCTGCGTCTCGCTGATCGTCGAAATGAAAAGCCCCGCGCCCAGCGTCGTCATCAGAAACAGCACAGAGCAGAACATCAGCAGCAGAAAACTTCCGTGCAGCGGAATATGGAACGCCACCAGCGCCACGCTCGTCACCAGCACCACGTCCAGCAACCCCACCACCGCGAACGGCAGCGTCTTCCCCAGCATCAGTTCCAGCGGACGCACCGGCGTCACCATCAGTTGCTCCATCGTGCCGATCTCCTTCTCCCGCACGATCGCCATCGCCGTCAGCATCAGCGTCACCACCATGATGATGTTCGCGATCACACCCGGCACGAAATAATTCCGGCTATACAGGTCCGGGTTAAACCACACCCTGCTCCGCGCCTGCACCTCCGGCGCGCTCCCGTTCACCGCGCTGCCCGGGCTCCGCGTCAGGACCCTCACCTTCTGCTGATCCACCATCACATCCGCCGAATACGCCGCGATGATCTCCCCCGCGTAGCTCGATACCAGCGATGCCGTATTGGAATTCGTGCCGTCGATCAGCACCTGCACTTCCGTCGTGCGTCCCCGCGCCACGTCCCTGCCGAAACCCGGCAGAATCCGCACCACCGCCATCGCCTCGGAACGGTCCAGCGCGCGCTGCACCTGCTCTTCATTCGTAGGCCACGCCACAATGTCGAACCGCCCGCTGCCCGTGAAGCGGTCCCGCAGGCTGCGGCTCTCCGGCGTGCGATCCATATCCATCCACGCCAGTCGCGCGTGGTCCACATCCAGATTCACCGCGAAGCCGAACACCAGCAACTGCACCATCGGCGGAATGAAAAGCAGCGTGCGCATGCGCGGCTCGCGCAATGCCTGAATGAACTCCTTGCGAAGAATCACGCCGATCCGTTCCCACATACCCTTAGCCCACCTTCCCGTTGAGCTTGCGCGTGGCCAGCAGAAACACCAGCGCCGCATATAGCGCCAGGAAGCCCAACTCGCCCCACAATACGCTCAGCCCCACGCCCTTCAGGAAGATCCCCTTCAGGATCGTCACCACATACCGCGAGGGCACAATGTAGGTGATCAGCCGGATCACCGGCGGCATATTTTCAATCGAATAGATGAAACCAGAGAGCAGGAACGAAGGCAGGAACGAACTCAGCACGCCCAGCTGATACGCCTGCAACTGTGTCTTGGCCGCGGCCGAAACGAAGATGCCCCAGAACAGCGCCCCGAACAGAAACAGGCAGATCGAAACCGCCAGCAGCGGCAGGCTCCCCCGGAACGGAACGTCAAACACGAACACGCCCACAATCACCGCAATCGTCGCATCCGCCAGCCCCACCGCGAAGTACGCCAGCATCTTCCCCAGCACCATCTCCGCCGGACGCAGCGGCGTGGAGAGAATCTGCTCCATCGTCCCCATCTCCCACTCGCGCGCGATCGTCAGTGAAGTCAGTAGCGCCGCGATGATCTGCAGCACCACCGCGATCAATCCCGGCACCACGTAGTTCTTCGATTCCAGCGAACTGTTGTACCAGACCCGCAAGCGCGCATCCACCGGCGGAACCAGGTGCTCCCCGCCGCGCCGGTTGATCGCCACCGTGCGCAACTGCAACGAGTAGCCGCGCACCATCGATTCCACGTAGCCCAGCGCGATCGAGGCCGTATTCGAATCGCTGCCATCCAGCAGAATCTGCACCGGAGCCTTGCGCGAAGCACCCAATTGCCGCGAATACTCGCGCGGAATCACCACCCCGATCAGAATCCGGCTGCGGTCGATCCCGCGCTCGATCTCCGCGTAATCGCTCACCAATGAGCGCACGTCGAAGTACCGCGACCCCTGAAACTGCCGGATCAGCGCGCGGCTGTCGGACGTCTGGTCCATGTCGTAAATCATCGTCGGGATGCGGTCCACATCCAGGCTCAGCGCGAAGCCGAACAGCAGCAGCATCAACACCGGCACCGCCAGCGCCATCGCCAGGCTGCGCGGATCGCGCGTGATGTGGTGCAACTCCTTGATGCAAACCGCGCGCAATCTGCGGTAGCTCATGCGACCTTCCTGTCTTCGGCTTCGATCATCGCCACGAACACATCTTCCATGGAAGGCTGAATCTGCTCCAGCTTGCGCACGGCGATGTGGCGCTCCGCCAGCCGCTCCCGCATGCGCGCGCTCGTCGCCGTGGGGTCGTCCACCATCACGTGCAGTCCGCCGCCGAATACCGCCACGTCGAAGACGCCGGCGAGCCCTTCGAGCGCGCGCATCGCCTCGAGCGGATCGCCCACATCCAGGTTCAGCAGGCTGTGCGATACCAGCCCCGCCTTCAATTCCGCCGGAGTCCCCAGCGCGATCACCTTGCCCTTGTACATCAGCGCCAGCCGGTGGCAGTACTCGGCCTCGTCCATGTAGTGCGTGCTCACGAAGATCGTGTGCCCCGTCTCGCTCAGGTCGTGGATCAGGCCCCAGAACGCCCCGCGCGCAATCGGGTCCACGCCGCTCGTGGGCTCGTCCAGAAACAGCACCGGCGGATCGTGCAGTATCGCGCACCCGAGCGCCAGCCGCTGTTTCCACCCGCCCGAAAGCGTGCGCGTCATGGAGCGCCGCCGCTCCGTCAGGTTCGCCATCTCCAGCACGTAGCTCTTGCGCTCCGCCCGCAGCGCCCGCGGCACGCCATAGATCCCCGTAAAGAAATCGATGTTCTCGTCCACCGTCAAATCGTCATACAACGAGAACTTCTGCGACATGTACCCGATCGTGCGCCGGATCTCTTCCGGCTGCGTCGCCACGTCGAACCCGTTCACGCTCGCGCTCCCGCTCGTAGGCGTCAACAGCCCGCACAGCATGCGGATGGTCGTCGATTTCCCTGCCCCGTTCGGCCCCAGGAACCCGAAGATCTCGCCCTTCTTCACCGCCAGCGACACGTGGTCCACCGCCACGAAACTGCCGAACCGCTTCACCAGCTCCCGAATCTCCACCGAATACTCCGGCGTCTCGCGCGGCGTGGCATTCATGGACGCGCCACTCCTTCCACCGCGTGAATCGCCTTGATGAACGCGCCCTCCAGGTTCGTCGAATGGGTCTCCGCCTTCATCACTTCCGGCGTGGAGCAGCGGATCAACCGCCCCTTGTGCAGCAGCCCGACCCGGTTGCACCGCTCCGCTTCGTCCAGGTACGCCGTGGTCATGAAGATCGTGATGCCGTCCTTCAGTAGTTGATACAGAATCGCCCAGAAGTCCCGCCGCGAAACCGGATCCACTCCGTTCGTCGGCTCGTCCAGAAACAGAATCTGCGGACGGTGCAGCAGCGTGCACATCAACGCCAGCTTCTGTTTCATGCCGCCCGAAAGCTGCCCCGCCCGCCGCTCGCGGAAGGGAGCCATGCGCGTCATCCGCAACAACTCCGCCGTCAGCGTGTCCCGCCGCGGTCCCGTGATATCGAACAGGTCCGCGTAGAAGATCATGTTCTCTTCCACCGTCAGATCCTGATACAGGCCGAACCGCTGCGCCATGTACCCGATCTGGTCCTTCACCGCCTGCGATTCGCGCTCCACATCGTGGCCCGCCACGCGCGCGCTCCCCTCGCTCGGGTCCAGCAGTCCGCACAGCATGCGCAGCGTGGTGGTCTTGCCCGCGCCATCCGGCCCGACCAGCCCGAAGATCTCCCCCTTCGTCACCGAGAGATTCAGATGGTCCACCGCCACCAGGTCTCCGAAGCGCCGCGTCAGTTCCCGCGTCTCGATAATCGCGGGCTCAACCAGAGTGGCTTCCATCACTGCTCCAGCAGAATCTCTGCATCCACCGGCATGTTCGATTTCAACTGCCGCTGCGGATTCTCCACTTCGATCTTGACCCGGTACACCAGCTTCACCCGCTCCTGCTGCGTCTGAATCTGCTTCGGCGTGAACTCCGCTTCAGACGCGATGAACGTCACCTTCCCGCTATACACCTTCCCCGGATACGAATCGCTCGTGACCCTCGCCTTCGCCCCCAGCTTGACCCGCCCCAAATCCGTCTCGTTGATGTAGCCCCGCACCCACGGATGATCGATGTCGCCCACCGTCACCACCGTCGTTCCCGGCGCCAGCACCTCGCCCACATCCGCCGCCTTCACCAGCACCACGCCATCCACCGGCGAGCTCGCCACCGTGTCCGCCAGTTGCGCTTCGATCAACGCCAGGCTCGCCCGCGACCGCGCAATCTCGGCCCGCCGCGTCGGAATCTCCTGCTCGCGCCGCTTCAGTTCGAGCGCGTTCGCCTCCGCCGTCTTCACCGCGCCCCGCGCCCGCTCCACCTGCCCCTGCTGCGCGTTCACCTGCTCGATCCGCGGGCCCGCCAGCACGATCGCCTCCCGCTCCTTCGCCGATTTCAGCACCGCATTCGCGCTCTCGAAGCGGTTGCGGTACTGGTCGAATTGCGCCGTGGAGATATCGTCGTTCTTGTGCAGCGTTTGCGCCCGCTCCCAGTCTTTCCGCGCCCGCTCCACTTCGCTCATCGCGTTCTCCACCGCCGCCTTCGCGTCCTGCTTCTCCGGCGGACGCGCGCCATTCTTCAGTTCCGCCAGCCGCGCCTCCGCAGACGCCACATCCGCGCGCCGCGTCTCCAGGTCCGCCGCCAGGCTCGCCCGCGCCAACTCCACCGCCGTCTGTGCCTGCACCAGTTGCGCCTCGCTCGATGCCAGTCCCGCCGCCTCGCGCTCGCGCTGCGCCGAAAGCTGGTCGTGGTCCAGCCTCGCAATCATCTGGTTCCGCTTCACCGCGTCGCCTTCGTCCACCGTCCGCTCCAGCAGGCGCCCCGCCGTCTTGAACGCGATGTTCACTTCGGTCAGCTCGATATTTCCCGAGAGGATGAGGCGATTGTCCGGAGCCTTACCCATCCCGCGATACGCCCACACCGCAGCCCCGGCAACTGCCAGTACCAGCAAAATCACAATCGGCTTCTTCATGATTTACTCCACCATCCTGCGGACCGCGCCCATCGCCTGCGCCAGGTCCAGCCTGCCCACGTTGTAGCTGTAAATCGCCTGCGTCTGGTTGTCGCGCGCCCGCTCCAGCCGCGTCTGCGCATCGGTGACTTCCACCCCGATCGCCACCCCCGCTTCATACCGCCGCCGCGCCTGCGCCAGTTCGTTCTCCGCCAGTTCCAGGCCCTCTTTAGAAACCTTCACCTGTTCCTCGGCCGAGTGCAGCGCGTCCAGCGCCAGCCGTACGTCCAGTTCGATCTGCTCTTTGAGATCGTTCGTCTTCACCTTCTCCGAACGGTATTGCGAAGTCGATTCTCCCCGCCGCGCATCCCGCCGTCCGCCATCGAACAACGGCACCCGCACCGAAATCCCCACCGTCCGCGTCGGCATCGAGTTGTTCAGCGCCGTGCCGCTCGAGCCATAGTCGCCGAACGCCGCCACCGTCGGCAGCCGCTCCAGTTTCGTCGCGCTCGCCAGCAACCGCGCGCTCGCCTCGCGATCCTGCTGCGCCTGCAGGTCCGGACGCCCTTTCACCGCCTGCGCCTTCGCCTGTTCGATCGTCATCGCGTCCACCGGAACGTATTGCAGCTTATCGGTGAGCGTGACCTCCGTATCCAGCCGCAGCCCCACCGCGCGCAGCACCTGCAGCACCGCGCTGCGCCGTACGTTCTCCGCCACCAGCAACCGCTGCCGGTCGTTGGCCCGTTGTACCTTGGCGCGCGTCACTTCGATGCCCGTCCCGGTGCCGGCCGCCTTCTGATTCTCCGCCTGCTGCAATACGGCTTCGGAAAGCGTCACATTGGCGTGCGCGGCTTCCACATCCGCATCCGCCTTCACCGCCGCCAGGTAAGCCCGCGCAACCAGCGCCGCCACCTGCTCCGCGCTCCCGCTGCTCTCGGATTTCGCCGCGCTCACGCCCGCTTTCGAAGCCTGAAATCGCCGGATCGAGCTGAAGTCGAACATGCTCTGCGTCGCCGAAACCCGCGCATCCGTGGTCGAAAACGGTCCCACGAACGTCGGGAAGTGGAAGCCCGGAATCGGCACGGTCAACTGCAACCCCATCGCCGCCAGGTTGCGCGTCGCGCTCTGCTGCGCGAACGCCGCCGAAAGATCCGGCAGCAGCGCCCCGCGCGCCTGCGCCGATTTCGATTCCGCCTGCTTCAGCGCCTCCCCGGAAAGCCGCACCTTCGCGTTGCCCTCCGGCGAAACCGCCAGCTGCACCGCGCGCTTCAAACTCAAGTCCACCGGCGCCGCCGCCAGCGGCAACACCGCCGCCAGTATCCATACCAGCCGCATTTACGCCTCCTCCGCCTTTGATGCCGGCGCGCTGAATCCCGCCGCCAAAAATGTGACCAGCATCTTCATCCGCCGCCTTAACTCTGTGTCTCGCGCTGCCACCTTCTTCGTCTTCGGGCTCGAGGACATCGTGTGCGCCAGCGCGCCCAACATGAAATGCCCCCTCATCGCCACCTCCGCCGGAGGAATACCCGGCAGCGCCTGCTGCAGCGCCCTGATGAAACGCTGCACCGTGGGGTAAAAATGCCTCTCCGCGATCTCCGGCATCATGCCTTCCGAGATCACCCGCCCCATCAGCCGGACGAATTGCGGGTGCGACGACGCCATTTCCAGCGCAGGCTCAAAAAACGCGTCCAGGATGACCCGCACGCCAGGCTTCCCGCCCGCGTGCTCCAATGCCTGCAGGCGGCTCATGCGGATGGCGTTGACCTTCTCCGCCTTGCGCTGCACCAGTTCGTCCAGCAACTCTTCCTTGCTGCCGAAGTGGTAGTGAACCGCCGCCAGATTCACCCCCGCCTCCGCGATGATCTGCCGCAGCGACGTCGCCGCGTACCCCTGCTCCCCGATCAATCGCTCGGCCGTCTCCAGAATCTTGTCTTTGGTGTCGATCATTCGGATGATTCAATCACTCGTTTGAATCATACGATTGAACCGGCACGGTGTCAAGAACCTCTCCCCCATCTGCTAGCATGGGGCCTTGCGTCTCGGCATTCACACCTCCACCGCTGGCTCCCTCGAAGGCGCGGCCCTGCAAGCCGCCGAACTCGGCGCCAACACCTTTCAGATCTTCTCCGCCAGCCCGCGCATGTGGCGCGCCCGCGCCCCCGAACCCGCCCAGGTCAGGCTTCTGCACGCCGCCCGCGAGCGCCTCGACCTCCACCCCCTCGTGATCCACGCCGGCTATCTCATCAACCTCGCCTCGCTCGATCCCGAAATCCGCGCCAAATCCATCGCCGCCTTCCGCGGCGAACTCGAACGCGCCGCCGCCATCGGCGCAGAGTACCTGGTCGTCCACCCCGGCAGCTACAAGGGCCACACCGTGGAAGAGGGCATCGCCGCCTTCGTCGAGGGCCTGCGCGATTCCGCCCTCAAACTCGACACCGGCAACGTCACCGTCCTGCTCGAAAACACCGCCGGCGCCGGCAGCCACCTCGGCAGCCGCTTCGAGGAACTCCACAGCCTCCGCAAATTCGCCGTCGCCATCACCGGCGTGCCCATCGGCTTCTGCCTCGATACCTGCCACCTCCTCGCCGCCGGCTTTGATATCGCCTCCGAACCCGGCCTCGCCGCCACCCTCCGCGCCGCCCAGCAGCACCTCGGCCTCGAGCACGTCCACGTCATGCACGCCAACGATAGCAAGGGCGCCCTCGCCTCCCACCTCGACCGCCACGCCAACATCGGCGCCGGCCACATCGGCGATGAGGCCTTCCGCCGCATCCTCCACCACCCCCTCCTCCGCGCCAAACCCTTCATCCTCGAAACTCCCGTCGATGAGGATGGCGACGACCGCCGCAACCTCGACAAACTCAAATCTCTCGCCGCTTGCTAGGATAAAAGTTAGTCCCCAAAATACAAGCAGCCCTCTATGCCCGAGAAGCCCTACGACCATATCCAGCTCGAATTGAAGTGGCACGAACGCTGGGAGAACGCAACTTTCTACAAGGCCGAAGAGAATTCCGCCAAACCGAAATTCTACGTTCTGGAAATGCTGCCCTACCCGAGCGGCACTCTGCACATCGGCCACATCCGCAACTACTCCATCGGCGACGCGCTCGCGCGCTATAAGTGGATGCGCGGCTTCAACGTGCTCCACCCCATGGGCTGGGACGCCTTCGGCCTGCCCGCCGAAAATGCCGCCATCGCCAACAAAGTCCCGCCCCGCCAGTGGACCGTGCAGAACATCGCCGCGATGAAGAAGACCCATCGCCGCTTCGCCTTCAGTTACGATTGGGACCGCGAAGTCTCCACCTGCGAGCCCGAATACTATCGCTGGAATCAGTGGTTCTTCCTCAAAATGCTGGAGCGCGGACTCGCCTACCGCAAACGCGCCCTCGTCAACTGGTGCAACAAGTGCGCCACCGTCCTCGCCAACGAACAGGTGGTCGATGGCTGCTGCTGGCGCCACGACGATACCCCCGTCGAGCAGCGCGCTCTCGAACAGTGGTTCCTCAAAATCACCCACTACGCCGACGCCCTGCTCGATGACATGGCGCAACTCGAAGGCGGCTGGCCCGAGCGCGTCCTCACCATGCAGCGCAATTGGATCGGCCGCTCCGAAGGCACGGAGGTCGATTTCCATCTCGAGGGCGCAGGTACGCCCATCCGCGTCTTCACTACCCGCGTCGATACCATCTACGGCGCCACCTGCGTCATCCTCGCCCCCGAACATCCGCTCAACGAAACCCTGCTCGACCCCGCCCTCAAGGCGCAGGCCAAGGCAATGGTCGATGGGCGCGCCGGCCGCGACCCCGGCGATATCGATAAGGAAGGCCTCTTCACCGGCCACTACGCCATCAACCCCTACAGCGGCGAGAAGGTCCCCATCTGGATCGCCAACTTCGTCCTCATGGGCTATGGCACCGGAGCCATCATGGCCGTGCCCGCGCACGATGAGCGCGATTTCGAATTCTGCCGCAAGTACGCCATCACCATCCGCCCCGTCATCCGCCCCGTGGATGGCGCTCTCGCCGTCGAACCCGGCATGACCGAGTGCTTCCCCGACTACGGCGTCGTCGAAAATTCCGGCGAGTGGAGCGGCCTGCCCAGCGCCGAAGCGCGCCGCAAAATGAGCGCCTTCGCTGAGCAGCAGGGCTTCGGCAAAGCCGCCATCACTTTCCGCATCAAAGATTGGGGCATCTCGCGCCAGCGCTATTGGGGCACCCCCATCCCCGTGATTCACTGCACCGCCTGCGGCGTTGTGCCCGTCCCCGAAACTCAGCTCCCCGTAATCCTGCCCGATCGCATCGAGATCACCGGCACCGGACGCTCACCGCTCGAAAACGTGCCCGAATTCGTCAACGCCGCCTGCCCTCAATGCGGCCAGCCCGCGCGCCGCGAGACCGACACCATGGACACGTTCATGGATAGCTCGTGGTACTTCTACCGCTACTGCGACCCGCACAATTCCACCCTCCCCTTCGACCCCGCGAAGATCGCCTACTGGTTCGAGATCGATCAGTATATCGGCGGCGTCGAGCACGCGATCCTGCACCTCATCTACTCGCGCTTCTTCACCAAGATGATGCGCGATATCGGCCTCATCACCAATAACGAACCCGCCCGCCGCCTCTTCACCCAAGGCATGGTGATCGCCGAAGGCGTGAAGATGTCCAAGTCCAAGGGCAACGTGGTGGGCGCGGACATGCTCGCTGAAAAATTCGGCGCCGATACCGCGCGCATGTTCGTGCTCTTCGCCGCCCCGCCCGAAAAAGAAGTCGATTGGCGCTGGGAAGGCGCCGAGGGCATCTACCGCTTCCTCGGCCGCGTCTACCGCTTCGTCACCCGCAACCTGCCCGCCCAGGAGCGCTCCGGCGAGGCCGACCGCAATGTCCTCCGCAAGCTCCACCAGACCCTCCGGAAGATCACTGAGGATTTCGAGTCGCGCTGGCACTTCAACACCTGCATCGCCTCCATCATGGAGTTGGTCAACCTGCTCTACGCCGAAGAGCAGAGCATCTCCGCCACCGCGATGGCGCAGGTGCTGCAAACCCTCGCCCTCATGCTCGCGCCCTTCGCCCCCTACCTCGCCCAGGAAATCTGGGAAGAACTCGGCCACGAAGGCCCCGTCTTCCGCCAGACCTGGCCCGTCTTCGATGCCGACTTGGCCAAGGAAGACGGCGCCGAAATCGTCGTACAGGTCAACGGCAAAGTCCGCTCCCGCATCACTGCCCCCTTCGGCACCCCCCAGCCCGAACTCCAGGCCCAGGCCCTCGCCGACGAGAAAGTGAAGCCCTTCCTCGAAGGCAAGCAGATCGTGAAGGTAATCCTCGTCCCCGACAAACTCCTCAACATCGTTGTGAAGCCGTAGGACAGGCCTCCCGGCCTGTCTTGTGTTGTAGGACAGGCCTCCCGGCCACAGCTGTCCAAATTAGCTGCGGCCGAGCGCAATTGGACGGGATAAGTCATTGATTCTGCGTCCGCACCGAGGGTTGGCCAAAACCTGGTTCCCAACGGCGCAAGATGCTGTCCAAGTTGCGACTGCCGCCGGGCAGATCCTCTCCCTCCTCCAAAATGGCTGCGAAATGCCGTGGGGACGGGCTCTGGAGGGCACATTGGCCGGGAGCCGTCAGAAGGCCGCCAGTATTCGGCTGTCCAAATTAAGCTCGGCGAAAACCTAATTCGGACAAGTGTGGCC
>CAIRBY010000879.1 GCA_903876865.1 uncultured Acidobacteriia bacterium | reverse complement strand
GAGATCGGCTTGCCTGCGGCGTCTGTGCCCTTGGAAGTCTGGACCAGTGTTTTCCCGTTCTTGGAGACCACGGTCCGGCCCGTCACATGGTACTTGCCGCCCGTCTTCTTGACCGCGAAGCTGGTCGTATTCGCATCCACGCGGCTGGCTGTGATCGTGTCGAAGGGCGCGCCGGTGACAGGGTACGCCTTTCCGTCGTAAGCAAACGACATCGAATAATCGACCTTCGTGCCATCCGTCAACTCTCCGGATCTGGTGATCTTCACGCTGCCGTCGGCCGCAACCTCGCGCACGTCCGTCTGGCTCTTGATGGGGTTCGAACTGGTGGTGGTGGATTGACCGATACTGTATTTCCACGTGCCCGCCGTAACGTCCGCCCCGAACATCCCGATGGCTGTCAAGGCCACCCCGATCAGCAACTTTGCTGCAATCTTTCGCATCGTCTGTCATCCCTTTCTGATGAGCTTGCTGCTTGGAGTGCGTTCGGAATGCCGCGCCGGCAAGGTGAAACAACCAACCCGCTGGTCCCCGTCCGCGTCTCACGCAAGGTGACGAAAGGATACTAAACAACTCCACCGATTATCAAGAATCGTATCGAATTATCTTTCAACCGCACGGGGATGACCGGGGCCTCAGCCCTCCGCGGCCTTGCATGCCAGCCCTTGGGCCACGGAAGTGAATTCGTCCCCGGTGCGGATCCGCCTCGCTCCAAAACGCGTCTCGAAGATGCGCCGGACGGCCGGAACGAAGCTCGATCCGCCGGTCAGAAAGACCATATCCACATCGCCCGGATCGACGCCGGCCTGTGCCAGCAGCCCATCGACACAGCCCTCGATCCGCGCCAGTTCCTCGGCGATCCACTCGTCGAACTCCGCCCGTGTCACCACGGCTTCGATCTCAAAACCGCCGTCGGAGAAACGGAAGGTCGCTTGCGGGTGCGCCGAGAGATCGCACTTGACCCGCTGCACCGCGCGATGCAGGTGGTAGCCCAGATCCTCGTTCACCAGGTGCATCAGCGCCTCGATCTTTGCGGGTTCGTACGCCGTGGCGAGGGTGCTGCGCAGCATCGTCATCACGGCGCTGGTGCGCAGGAACGAGAGATGGTGCCAGCGCTCCAGCTTGGCGTAGACCCAGTTGGGTACGGCCGGCAGAACTTTGCCCAGTGATTCGGCCTCCGACCCGCGCCCCAGTTCAGGCGAAACCAGATGGCGGACGAGTTTGGCGTCAAACGCGTCGCCCGCCAACCCGAGGCCGCTGTTCCCCAGAAAATCCGTCGGCATACGTCCGCGCCGGAGGATGCCGGGACCCACGTGCAGCAGCGAAAAATCGCTCGTGCCGCCGCCGAAATCGCCGATCAGGATCAACTCGTCGTGATCCAGCGTGGATTCGTAGTAGTGCGCCGCGGCCACCGGTTCCAGCTCGAACTTCACGGTTTCAAAGCCGGCATGCAGCAGGCTGTCGCGCAGGCGCTGTTCGGCGAAGGCGTTGTCTTCCTCTGTCTCCGCGCCCACAAAGCGCACCGGGCGCCCCACCACCGCCGCTCGCAGGTCGATTCCAAACTGTTTTCCGGCGCTCTCCCGCAGGTCCCGCAGGATGCGCGAAATCAGGTCCTCCAGGCGCATGCGCCGGCCGAACACTTCCGTGCTTTGCAGACTGCGCGCGCTCAGAAAACTCTTCAGGGATTGGATCAGCCGTCCCTTGGTCTCCGCCGCCAGATACTGCTCGATCCCCGCCGGACCGGTCCACGATTTCACCCGCTTGGCGCGCCCGTCCTCCACCAGTTCCAGGTAGAGCAGCGAGCGGTAGGACTCGGTGAGGCTCTCCCCCGCGGCAAAACGCGCCAACTCCACGCCGCCCTCTGGCAGAGTGCGGGCGACAGAGCTGTTGGTGGTTCCAAAATCGATTCCGACGAAAGGCTTAGGCATGCGCGGGGGGTATCTAT
This sequence comes from uncultured Acidobacteriia bacterium, assembly GCA_903876865.1. Taxonomy (GTDB): domain Bacteria; phylum Acidobacteriota; class Terriglobia; order Bryobacterales; family Bryobacteraceae; genus Solibacter. The sequence goes on along the minus strand of CAIRBY010000879.1, from coordinate 19,892 downwards.
TGACTGTACCCCGAGCCGCCGCCTAAATCGGAGCGTGCGCGACCACCACCGCCGCCAGCGGAACCTGCGCCCGGGTGACGCGCCGCTCCGCTCCCGCTTCGATCCACCGGATCAGCGCCGCGATCAGCGGGTTGCCGCGCCGCTCCAGTTGCTCGCACCGGCGCGCGAAGCTCCTCTCGTCGGAGACCGCCCGCATCAAGACCAGCGCCCGCTCGATCACCCGCGGGTCCGGGTACGTGTAGCCGCAGAGGTAATCCAGGAACGCGCTCAAATGCGGCACGAAGGCCGAATCCGCCGCGCTCACCTGCCGCGCCAGTTGCAGCGCCTCACCCAACGGCACTGCGTCCGGATCGCACAACTCGAGAATGCACCGTTCGTCCAATTGCCACCTCCAAACTCCGCTCACCGCGCTTATCGGCAGATTTTGCTCTTGCAATTAGGCGAACAAAAGGCGAAACTTAGGAATGGAACTCGTCGGCATCGCCCGCTTGGCCTCGCAAAGCGAACTCCTCGAATCCAAACGCAGCGTCGAGTATTTCGAAATCCCCTCTCGCAGCATCCTCAACCGCACCAAGCCCAACCTGCCGTTCCGTTGGACCATCAACCCCTACCGCGGCTGCGAAATCGGCTGCAAATACTGCTACGCCCGCTATGCTCATGAATTCATGGAGCTTGACCCCATGGCTTTCGAGCAGCGCATCTATGCCAAGGCGGCGCCCGCGCACCTGTTGAAGCAGGAACTGGCGCGCGTCGCCAACAAAGACGAAGGCATCGCCATCGGCACCGCGACGGATCCCTACCAGCCCGCCGAACGCCGCTTCCTGCGCACCCGGGCCATCCTGGAAGTCTTCGCCCGCGAGCGCGGCTGGCATCTGGGCCTGATCACCAAGAGCGACCTGATCACGCGCGATCTGGACCTTTTGCGCGAAATCGCCCGCCGCAACGTGCTCAGCGTGCACGTCACCATCACCACGCTGGATGAAAAGCTGGCCCGGATTCTGGAACCGCGCGCGCCACGGCCCGCGCTGCGGCTGGAAGCGGTGCAGAAGCTCCGTTCGGCCGGTGTCTGCGTGGGTGTGAACCCCAACCCCATCATGCCCGGGATCAACGATTCGGAGCGCTCGCTCGATGCGGTGGCCCGCGCCGCGCGCGAGCATGGCGCCATGACCTTCGGCGGCGGCACCCTCTACCTGCCCGGCGCCGCCCAAAGCGTCTTCCTGCCCTTTCTGGAGGAGGAATTTCCCCACCTCGCGGCCCGCTACCGGGAGAGTTTCGAAAACAATATCCACCTCAGCCGCGCCTATCGCGACGCCATTGCCGCGCGCGTGGGCAACGTCCGCGACCGCCATGGGTTGGCAGGCGGCGCCATCGAATACCGCCCCGAACTCTGGGCCGAAGAGGAGCAGTTGGCCCTGTTTCCGCTACAGTGAAAGCTGGATGCGGCTCGCCGATTTCGATTTTCATCTCCCCGAGGAATTGATCGCCCAGGAGGCGCTGGCGGACCGCTCCGCTTCGCGCATGCTCGTGGTCCATCGCGCCGAAGGCCGCTGGGAAGACCGCTGCTTCCGCGACCTGCCCGGCTACCTGCATCCCGGCGATTGCCTGGTGTTGAATGATTCGCGCGTCTTCCCGGCGCGCCTCTTCGGTCACCGCTCCGGCATCCACGCCCTGCCCGTGGGTAAGAACAATCCCAAACTCCAGGAGCACTTGAGCGGCGAGGTGGAGGTCTTCCTGCTGCGCAGCGTTCCCTCGGGCCCGCGCGATTGGGAGGCGCTGGTGCGGCCGGGGCGCAAACTCCCGGTGGGCGAACGGATCCGCTTCGCCGAAGGGCTGGAGGCGGAGATCATCGCCCGCGGCGAATTCGGCGAGCGCACCGTGCGCTTCCTCGGCGATACCGATCTGTATGCCGCCTTCGAACGCATCGGCCACATCCCGCTGCCACCTTATATCCGGCGCGCCGATACCTCGGCCGACCGGGAACGCTACCAGACCGTCTTCGCGCGCGAAAAGGGTTCGGCCGCCGCGCCCACTGCCGGGCTGCACTTCACGCCGGATCTGCTGGAGCGCTGCCGCGAGGCCGGCGCCGATCAGGCCTACGTCACACTGCATGTGGGCCTCGGCACCTTCCAGCCACTGCACCAGGAACTCGTGGAAGAGGTCCGCCTGCACGCCGAGCACTACCGCATTACGGCGGAGAATGCCGCTCGGATCGAGGCGGCCGGGCGCGTGGTCGCGGTCGGCACCACTAGTGTGCGCACCCTTGAAACCGCCGCGCGCACGCATCAACTGGAAGGCGAGACCGATATCTTCCTTTACCCCGGCGTGCCGTTCCAGCGGACCGGCGCCATGCTCACCAACTTCCACCTGCCCGGCACCAGCCTGCTGGTGCTGGTGGCCGCCTTCGCCGGCACGGAGCTGATGCTGGCCGCCTACCGCCATGCCGTGGAACAGCGCTACCGCTTCTATTCCTATGGCGATTGCATGCTGATTCTGTAAAGCCGCGGCCGCCCAGGCCTGCAAAATCCCTTCCCGCCTCCTCAATCATTTCCCACTTCAGCCGAAGAGGTGTTTGTCCGGCAAGATGCCGGCACATCAGATCTCGAAAGGATTTCAACATGCTTTCCATCCAAACCAACGTAAACTCCCTCGTCGCCCAGCAGAATCTGAGCGTCAACAGCGCTTTCCAAAGCAAAACCATTCAGCAATTGACCTCCGGCTACCGCATCAATTCGTCCGGAGACGACGCGGCCGGCCTCGCCGTCGCGAACAAGTACCGCAGTTCGGTGGCCGAGTTGACGCAGGGCGTCGCCAACGGCAACGACGGTGTCGCGCAGTTGCAGATCATGGATGGCGGCATGAACAACATCGCGATGGTCCTCGACCGCTTGAAGACCCTGTCGACGCAGTCGGCATCGGGTGCCTTCACCGGCAACCGCGCCACGCTGAACAGCGAATTCCAGACGGACCTGGGTGAAATCGACCGGCAGGCGCAATCGATCGGCTTGAACACGGGCGGCACCTTCGCCAAGAACCTCTCGGTCTACCTCGGCTCGGGCAGCGGCAGCCAGAATATCAGCAATGCGCAGGTCAACGTGAACCTGACCACGGCCACCGTGGATACGCAATCGCTGGGGCTGAAGGGCTTCCAGGCGATCGCCGGCTCGGCGGATCTCGGTTCCACTTCGGCCACGTCGGTCTCCACCATCGTCAACAACGCGGCCAACAAGGCAGCGGAATCGACGCCCGGAACCAGCGTGATGTACGTAAGCGGCGCGGGTTTCAGCGATAGCGGGAAGATCGCACTGAGCGTGAATCTCTCCAGCGTGACCGATACCGCCAGCCTGGCCACCGCGATCAATGCGGCGATTCAATCCGCGGGCAGCGGCACCACCATCGCAGCGACCAATTTCAAAGCGGCCAACATTGTGGCCAGCGTCAATACGGCGTCTGACGGCAGCCAGCAGATCGCCTTCACTTCCAGCACCCAGGCCTTCCAGGTGCAGGCGGGCGACCAGATGTCGAACGCGCTGATGGGCAATTTCAGCACGGGTTCCACCGGCGCATCGCTCAACACGTCTGTGATCGGCCAGGCGGCAGCGTCCAACGCCACGACGCTGGCGTCGGGGCAGGTCATCAAGGTCACGGTCACCGGCGGCGGACTCTCCGCACCGCAGACGTTGACCATCAACCAGGGTAGCGACGCCAACGTAGGCGCGGCAATCACGGACCTCAAGGCACAGGTCGCCGCCAATACGTCTCTCGCCGCGGCGGGCATCACGGTCACGCAGAACGCGAGCGGACAGCTGGCCTTCACCAACTCGAGCAACCAGCAGTTCAACGTGGAAGCGGGCGGCGATACGGCCAACCTGCTCGGTCTGGGCAGCTATGCGCTGGCCAGCGGCGCGACCAGCGCGCAGTATACGAGCATTCAGGCGGCGGCGAACTACGATAAGACGGGCGTCACGGTGACGGCGGGCGCGAATCCCAGTCCGCAGACGACACTGCAGTTCTCAATCAACGGCAACACGGCAATCGGCATCGGTTCGATTGCGCTCGATGCCGGCAATGCGACGGCGGCGAACTATACCACCGCCGGCGCTTACACGCCCACCACGATCACCAATGCCAACAAGGCGGTGAGTTTCACGGTGGACGGGCAGACGGTGAGCGGCAACCTGAGTTTGGACACGGTGGCAACCTCAGGGAATACCGTCGCACTGAATACCATTACGAGTCACGATTCCTCCTCGACCAACACCAATTTCCTGCTGGGCGTGGACAATATCGCGATCAAGAACATCGCGCTCACGGGGAACGACACCACGGAAAACCAGTACATCAGCGACATCAACACCGCCATCGTGACGGCCTTCGGCAGCGCCGTGGCCGTGGCGGCGGACGATGGCACTGGACACATCAAGATCACGTCGGCGACCTCGGGAACCACTTCTCAGGTCACTGTTGGCGCGGGCTTAACCAATAACGCTCTTGGGAACATTGGCTTTGGGAGCAACGTGCAGACCGCCGGCGTGGCGGCGGGCACCACCACGGCAGCCCAGGTCGCGACCCAGCTTCAGTCGATGATCACGGCGGCGGCTCTCACCGGCGGAGCGGGCGCAACTGCCACGGTGAATGGCTCGGGTGCGGTGGTCATCACCAATACCAACGCGGGCGCGGACCACACCATCACCGCCCCGACCGGCGGCGGATTGGCGGGTGGCGCGGTAACTACCGGCAACAACCGCACCGGCGACAACCTGGCAATTGCCATCAATACCGCGATCTCCGCCAACTCAACCCTGGCAGCGGCCGGTTTGAGCGCCAGCTTTGCCGCCAATAAGCTGACCATCGCGTCCAATAACAACACCGCTTTCCGCGTCAACGCGGGCGCGGCTGCAGTCAAAGGCACCAGCGTGGGCACGGTGGATCTGACCAACGGCGCGGACTTCTCCAGCGCTCCGGCGACGCTTTCCGTCAGCGTGGACGGTGCAGCGGCACAGACGGTCACACTGAACCAGAAGTACGCCACGGCTGCGACGCTTGCCGCCGCCATCACGGGGCAACTCACCGGCGCGACCGCCAGCGTGGTTTCGCTCAACGGAAAGAACTACCTGGAGATTGCGAACAGCTCGGGCGGCCCCTCGCACAGCATCCAGGTAAAGAGCACCGGCACGGCCAATGCGGCGCTCGGCTTCACCGATAATACGGTGGAGAGCGGCAGCAACGAAGTCAACGTCGGCTTCGGCGTCTCCAATACGTCGGACGCGGGCAATGTCGGGTTGGCGGCGGCATCGAGCGCGCTCAGCGTGGTCAACGCCGGCGGCACGACGCAGACCGGCGGCCTGACCTTCGCCGGGCTCACCACGGGCACACAGGCGCTGACCATCGCAGGCAATAACTCCAGCGGCGCGACCCAATCGCTGACCATCACCCTGGCCGCCACCGGTTCCGGCACGGCGTCGTTGCAGAACGATGGCTCCGGCGCCAATATCGACCAGGCGGTCAGCTACATCAACAGCCAGTTGCAGAAGACCAACAATCCCACGCTGCAGAGCGTAGTGGCCGTGAAGCAGTCGGTGGGCGGACAGGAAGAGATCAACTTCGTCAGTTCGCTACCGGCTTTCCAGGTGGGCGTAGGCACTTCGACCAACGCCACCGAGGGCCTCAACGCGGGCGTCGCGGAAACCGCCACCGCTTCGGTGACCGGCACCACGGCGAACATCTCGATCGACACGCAGGCTGGGGCGCAGGCCGCCATCAGCGCCATCGGCAGCGCGATTGCGGCGCTGGGCAGCGCGCAGGCCGAAGTCGGCAAGGGACAGAATCAGTTGGGTTACGCCATCACTCTGGCGCAGTCCCAGGTGACCAACTTCTCCGCCGCCGAATCGCAGATCCGCGACGCCAACGTGGCGCAGCAGGCTGCCAACCTCAGCAAGGCCCAGGTCCTGTCGCAGGCATCCATCGCGGCCATGGCCCAGGCCAAATCCGCTCCTCAGGCTATCCTTGCGTTGCTGAGAGGCTAACCCGAAACCCGTGAACCCCGGCGGAATCGCTTCCGCCGGGCTAAAGTTTTGGGCCGGACCGGCCGATCTGTCTCCATAGGACAATCGAACCGGTTCGGCCCGGAGTTTTTTTATGGGAACCACTAGCGCCACAAGCTCTTCCACCGGCAGCAGCTTCACCGGCAGTAGCGCCTATTCTTCGGATTTTCAGAACGTCATCAATCGAGCTATCGCGATTGCCTCTCTGCCGATCTCGGTGTTGACCAATCACCAGACGGCGCTCACCAGCCAGCAGACGGAAATGCAGACGATGGACACCAAGTTCAGCGCCCTGCAAACCGCCATTCAGGGCATTTCCAGCGCGATGAGCGGCTCCAGCTTTCAAACCACAGTCTCGGCGCCCAACATCATCTCCGCCACCACCTCCGACGGAGCGGCGGAAGGCGTCTATTCGATCCTGGTCAGCAACATCGGCTCCTACGCGACGAGCCTCTCCAGCCAGAGCTGGAATGCCACGGCCGGTGCCTCCAACCCCACCAGTTACACACTCCAGATCGGCGATCAGAGCTACGCCTTGAATACCGCCGACAACAGCGCGGCCACCGTCGCCGCTGCCATCAACGCGCAGTTCGGAGACCGGGTCCAGGCCACTACGGTCAACGTGGGCTCGACCTCCGCACCGGATTTCCGGCTCTCGCTCAAGAGCGCGACCCTCGGACCGGCCCCGCTCGATCTGCGCCAAACTCCCCCCGGCAGCACGTCGGCCAATCTGCAAACTCAGAATTCCAGCGGTTATGCCGTCAGCCAGACCACGGTGGCGTGGGATGCGTCCGGCAGTCCGCAGCCCTACACCCTCGCGGTTGGCGCCAACAACTACACCTTCACTCCCGCGGATAACAGCGCAGCCAGCGTTGTCGCCGCCATCAACACCAACTACGGTGACCAGGTGCAGGCGACCGTGGTCGATCTGGGCACCGCGAGCGCTCACGATTACCGCATTTCCCTGCAAAGTGTCACCGCCGGCCCGATGAACCTGGGCTTGACCAGCTTTTCCGGCGGCAGTCTCCAAACCCAGCAGACCGCTGCCACCAGCCGCAGCACCGCCACCTGGAACGCGGCCGCCGACGCTTCCGGCAACCCCAAGGTCTACACCCTCTCGATTGGCAGCAGCCAAGTCAGTTTCACGGCGTTCGATAACAGCGCGGCCACCGTGGCGGCCGCCATCAACTCCAATTTTGGCGGCCAGGTGCAAGCCACTGTCGTCAATTTGGGAAGCGGTGCCAGCCCGGATTACCGAATTTCTCTGCAGGATAAGTCTGGGGCCGGCCTAGTCATGACTCTGCAGAAAGCCGGCATCAGCTTGCAGAGCCAGCAAACCGCGGGCAGCCTGGCCCAGTATCAGGTGGATGGCTCCGGCACCACGGTGACGAGCAATAGCAGAGACATCGCGGTTTCGAGCGGAGTCACGCTCCGCCTGCTGGCCGCCAGCGCCGCACCCGTGGATATTACGGTCTTTCGTTCCACTTCCGCCCTCAGTTCGGCGCTATCCACCTTTGCCGATGCCTATAACGCAGCCGCAACCGAGTTGGGTAAACAGCGCGGTCAATCCGGAGGCGCCTTGCAGGGGCAGTCGGTCGTATTCAGCCTTCAGCAGGCGCTCAGCAGCCTGTCAACGTTCGCCGGCTCCGGCGGCCAGGTCAGTGGACTTGGCGACCTGGGGCTAACATTAGGTACGAACGGCCAGTTCACCTACAATCAATTCACCCTGATCAGCGCCGACATTTCCAACTCGGCTGGCGTGACCTCATTTCTGGGCTCAGCCGCGAACGGGGGCTTTCTCAAACTCGCCACCGCGGCGCTGAGCGGGATCGAAGACGCCACAACCGGATTACTGAAGACCTCCGAGACGGATTTGCAGACCCAACTGACGAATGTCGGGAACAGCATTGCCGCCAAACAGGCAAAGATCTCTCAACTCCAGGTCAACCTGCAGAACCAGATGGCCGTCTCCGATGCCATGATCTCCTCGCTCGAGCAGCAGTACAACTATCTGAACAGCATGTTTGCCGCGCAACAGACGGCATCCTACTCCTATTCGAATGGATAATCTGCCGGATCTCTCCCTCTCTCCGATGCGCGACGCCATCACCTCCGGCGAACTGCCCGAGGCTCTGGTGTTGTGGAACGCCTATGTGCCGCGATTTGCAGATGCGATGCAACTGGGACAGGTGACGCTCGGCCAATGGCGCGAACTCGGCGAATTCGTGGCATGGGCGCGCCTTGCGGCCCTCACCGAGCGCGCCTTCGCGCAGGATCAATTGCAGAGTCTGCACGTGACCGCAACGTATGGAGACCCCGCTCCGCCCGCCCGTCCCAATCTACTGCAGGCCAGGCTCTAGGCCGCTTTCTCCGTCGGCTCAAGGCCCGTCGCTGGGGCCGATGCAACCCGCGCCAGTTTTCGACTCGCACCCGGCCAAGCGCAGTCCGGCCCAGGGCGCCTCCCGGCCCCGCCGCTCCAGTCGATGCAACCCGCTCCAGCCGATGCAACCCGTGCCACCAGGCGTATCGCACCCAGTCGGCCACCTCCACCCGGCCAACTGGACCCGCCCCATTTACGTTCGGCCGATCGCACTTCGTTGCCTTGCACCCCATGGCGCAGGGCCTGCCGTTCTATCTGCCGATCTTCTCGTTGACTGTGATGGGAGACGTGGCGACTGCGATCACCGGTTGCGGCGTCTCAGAGGTCAGCTGGCCGTTAGAGACCAGGACCAGATCCACGCGCCGGTTATGCGCGCGCCCTTCTTCGGTGTCGTTGTCGTCCGCCGGTACGTTGTCCGCATACCCTGCCACGGCCATTCGCGCCTCGGAGATCTGAAACCGGTCCCGCAGTAGTTCCAGCACCGCAATGCTGCGCGCCGTGGAAAGCTCCCAGTTGCTGCGAAATCGCGACGTGTGGATCGGCCGTGCGTCGGTATGGCCTTCCAGTCGCACCGGATTCGGCAGTGCCTGAACCACGGCGGCGATCTTGGCTAACACCGCCAGGCTGTCCGGCGCCACGGCATTGTCGCCCGAGGCGAAGAAGCCCTTCTCTCGCAGGCTGATGATCAGCCCTCGCGGATCTAGCCTGAGTTGCAGTTTGCCGTTCTTCAACTCCGCGTCCAAGCCCTTCTGCAACGTATCGAGTGATTTTGCCAGGTCCGGCGGATGCATCTCCCGCGGCCCCGGCGGCGGGGGTTTGGGGTTCTCCCGTTCCACGGTCGATTCGGTTGAGAGCGGCGCCTTGCGGGCCTCGTGCTTGCCCCTGCCCAGCACGGTGGAAATCGCTGCGCTGAACTGCCCGTGTTCGAGCGCCTGGCGCACGGAGTCGGAGACGTCCTTGGCCTTGTTCTTGTCATTCTGCGTGGAGGCGAACATCACCACGAAGAACGCGAACAGTAGCGTGATGAAGTCGGCATAGGAAACCAGCCACCGTTCGTGGTTGGCGTGCTCCTCTTGTCTCTTGCGCCTCATGCCAGGGTCTTGCGCCTCATGCCAGGGTCTTGCGCCTCATGCCAGGGTCTTGCGCCTCATGCCAGGATGCTCCGGTTGCGTTGGTCAGGGGTGGTTACGAGCGCACGGAGAGCGGTTCCCCGGCCCCTTCCTCCGCCCGTCCCCGCGCGCCTTTCGCTTCCTTTGCCGTGTTCACAGCCGGTTTCGGATCGTAGGCGTCCAGCTTCATTCGGATCAAGGTCGGGTTTAAGCCTTCCACAATGCCGATAACTCCTTCCAGAATCATGTCCTTCCGGAGAGAAGCTTCGTGCATGCGGGTGCGCAATTTGGTGGCCGCCGGCAGAAAAAAGATGTTCGCCGAACCGACACCATAGACCGTCGCCACGAATGCTACCGCGATGCCGTGGCCGACCTCCTTGATGTCTTCCAGGTGCTTCATCACCTGAATCAGCCCCATCACGGCCCCGATGATGCCGATGGTCGGCGCGTAGCCGCCGGCGGAGTCCCAGACCTTGGCTTCCGCCTCGGCTTTGTGCTCGGCCAGCGCGATGTCGATCTCCATCATTTTGCGCAATTCGGTCAGGTCCGTGCCGTCCACCGCCAGGCTGAGCGATTTGCGCAGAAAGGGATCGGTCACGGTCGCGGCGTCGGCCTCGAGGCTGACAATGCCCTGCTTCCGTGCTTTGGTCGCGAATTGAATCATGGTGGCGATCACGGACGCCGTATCGGCGCCTCGATCGAAAAATACCGCGCTCAGGCCGCGAAAGGCGCGGACCACGGTGGCCATCGGGGTGGTGACGAGTACGGCTCCGAACGTGCCTCCCATCACGATCATGGCGGCGGTTCCCTGCGCCACATCCTGGATGCTGCCTTTCTCCAGGATCAGGCCTCCGATGATTCCCGCCATCGCCAGCGCGATGCCGGAGATGGTGGCCAGGTCGGGCCGCAGTCCGGGGGCTTTAGGCGCGGCCGCCTCTTTGCCCGCCTGCGCTTCCGGTGTCTTGGGGGTCGCTGTTGCTGAGTTGGCCATGAGTTCAGTGGTTTGCTATCTGACGGGTGGTCCGCGGTGGAGCCGGTGTGTGCTGTGAAATCAGTGCGCCGGTACTTCGCAATCCGGAGTGGGTGGAGCGCCCTGTTTCAGTACGCGGCGGCGGAACTCCACGATCCTCTCCACCACTTCATCCGCGCTCTCGCGCACGCGCAGAATCTGCCCGTTGGTGAGTGTGATCACGGTGTCCGGTGTCACATCGATGTGTTCGATCAGGTCCGCATTCAGGACCATCTGCGCCTGGTTCAGCCGGGTTAGCCGGATCATCAGTACTCCCACTTCCATATCGGCAGAAGCGGCGAAAAACATTAATGTCCGCTTCGAAGCGTCCGATGAGCGTCACAGAGGTCCTTATGTCCGAACTGTTTGCGGTTCCCGCGCAGCCGAGAATCAGCCGCGCCAGCCTCCAGGCGGAACGCCGCGAGGTGTTGGAAAGCGTGATGGGGGCCTTGTGCGGCGATCCGCAGGATGCCGATCAACTGGCTGCCTGCGGTTATCTGCTGGCGCAGGTGGCGCGCGCGCTGACCCGCAGCGGTGCTAATCCGGCCAGCCCTGCCGGCCAACACGCCGGTGCTCTGGTTGCGGGCCCGGGAGTTCCGATATGATGGTTCGCGACGAGGGTACATATGGAGTTCGGCCTTTCCACAATTGGACAGATCGCGTTGACGGTGACTTCGGTCGATGCGGCGATTGCGTTCTACCGCGACCGGCTCGGAGTGAAGTTCCTCTTTCAGGCGGGCAATCTGGGTTTCTTCGACTGCGGCGGGATACGCCTGATGCTCGCTCCCGCGGAGCAACCCGGAGAGAGCTACAGCTCGGTCCTCTACTTCCGTGTGCCCGACATCGCCCAGGCGCACCGCGAACTGGCGGATCGCGGCGTGGTCTTCGAGCAGTCGCCGCAGCGCATCGCGCGCATGCCGGACCATGACCTGTGGATGGCCTTCTTCCGCGATCCGGACCGCAACCTGCTGGCGCTGATGAGCGAAGTCCCCTTAGCCTGAGCTGCTCGTCCGCTGTCTACTCGCGTTCTGTCTACTCGCGTTCCAGGCGATCCAGTAGCGTGGAGAGCGTGTGCGCAGCTGTGGCATGGCCACCGAAGCGCAACTGATTGTAGGTGTCCGTGAATTCGCTGACGGCTTCGCCCAGCGACGTGCGGGGCAGGGAAGACGCGAACTCGGCGGGTGTGAACCACGGTGGTTTCTGGTAGCCCCGCTTGGCGAGCAGATACAACATGCGGTGGTAAAGCAGCGTGGCGTCGGCGCCGCGAGCCTGGCCGCGCCGTACCCGCTCCACCCGCTGGCGCATGCGCAGACGGCGCAGCAGCGTGCGGATGGCAAAGCCGAGGAACGTGATGCCCGCCAGCCAACCGAGCGCAATCAAAGTGAACCGCAGCGACCACCAGGCGGGAGGCCATCCGTCACCCCGGTGCTCCCAGCGGTAACGCAGGCCGCGGAATTGGTGGAACCAGCGGTTGCCCAAGCTGCGGGCATTCTGTTCCATGCGGAAGGCAAGCGTGCCCTGCCGGGTCAGGTCGTACGCCATGACCCACTCCTGCCAGAAGGTGTCGGCGGCATCCAGATAGAGCGAGATGCGGGAGAGCCAGGTAATGCCGGCGGGATTGAAATCCGGCGGAGTAGCGTCAAAGATACTCCAGCCGCGGCCGGGAATCCAGGCCTCCACCCAGCTATGGGCATCGCTGGCGCGCACCAGCCAGAGTCCGGAGACCGGGTTGTAGACGCCGTTGTGGAAGCCGGTGGCGAGGCGCGCCGGAATCCCTTCGGCGCGCAGCATCACGGCTAAGGCGCTGGCGAAATATTCGCAATACCCTTTCTTGCGCGTGACGAGGAAGTCGGCCAGCGGATCGGCCGGTTCGCGTGACGGAAGTTCGAGCGTATAGGTGTAATCGGTGCGCAGGCGCGCCTCGATTGCCCGCGCGCGCGCCAACTCCGTGGGTGCGGTGCCGGCGAAGTTGTGGGCGAGCGCGGCGATGCGCGGGTCGAGGGGCGGCAGTTGCAGGTAGAGTTGGCGCGCCTCGAGCGGCAGGACCGGAGGCGGATAGACCGGTACCGCGGTTTCCGGTGGCGCATCGAGCAGGCTCCAGGCATCGTAGCGGAAACCCTGCGAGAGCGGATGGCCGAGCCGTATGGTGCCAGAGTCGGAGACGTAGATGCCGCGCGCGTCGAGGTCCAGAGTCTCCGGCGTTCCGGCGAAGAAGAGCGTATCGTTTTCCATGGGGTCGAGCTCCACATGGAAGTTGATGCGTCTGCCGGGAGGACGCACGCCGGGCGCGAGAACGACATGTTCATGCTCGATTTCGATGCGCGTGGGGGCGCGGTTCGGGCTGGTCCAGCGTTTACCATCGAAATCCGTCAGGGTCGCGCCGCGCCACTTCAACGGCCCCACACGGGTCGCGCTCCAAATGCGCACGTGCATTACAGGGCGGGAGCTGGTCTGGATCTGGCCGATCTGCCCCAAGGTCACCTGATTGGAGAAGCCGGGCAGCAGGACGTGGTGGGCGACCAGATGGGCGAAGGCTGCCTCGGCCGTGCGCGGCAGGATGAAAAAGAGTCCGCCGGTGAGGAGCAGGATTCCGGTAGTAATCAGCGTGGCCAGAACACCAAGGCGCAGGGAGAGGCGTTCGGACGGACGCTGCGCCGTCACCACCGATACCGTGAGCGAGCGCCGCACCTCGCCCGTGGTGAGGGCGGCGATGGCGAACAGCAAAAACAGTGCCAGGAAAAGAAAGAAGTTGGAACTGGCGGAGAGAATGGCGCCCGCCAGCAGTTCCAGGCAGGCGATGACCGCCGTGTAGAGATGGTCGCGACTGCTGGTCGCGGTGAGGATCTTCATCACGGCGAGGAAGAAGAGCAGGTGAACCGTCGCGCCCAGGAACTCGCGCGAGAGCAGGAAATAATCCGCCGCGAAAAAGGCGGCATAGGCCAGCGTGGCCAGATTTACGGCGCGTTCGGAGAAGTGCAGGCGCACGAAGCCTAAAATGAGCAGCGCGCGCAGCATTAGGCCCGCCGTCGTCAGGGCGATGGTGATGCCGTCCAGGTTGCCGGAGCCCGCGACGGTAAGGAAGCCGCTGGTCACCAGGCCGAGGAGCGAGAACTGAAAAAAGCGTTCGACGCCGACCGCGGAGTCGGCATTCTGGCGCGGCATTTCTTTATCTTACCGCCGGATCCCGGCTACTTGATTTCGAGACCGTATTCGCGCAGCAGTTCGCCGTGCGGCAGGGACACGCGCACGAAGTAGAGGCCCGCCTTTTGCGCGGGCACGAGCACGCCGTCCGGGCCCGAGTTCAGTGCGCCCTGCCAGACGGCTTTGCCGGACGGATCCACAATTTCGAGGCTGTAGGTGTTTGCCGCCGTCAGGCCGGTCAGGTCCGGATGGAGTTGCAGGCCGCGGCCGGCCGGAGCGGAGATGCCGCTGCCGTTGCTGCGCAGCGCGGTCAGGTTCACGGCGATCGCCGGCTGGGGCGAACCGGAACGGGTCGCAAACAGGAGTACCAGTAACGCGCAGGCCGCAGCGGCGAAGACGGGAATCCAGGCAGGGAAACTCCAAATCCGCGAGCGCTTCGGAGTCAGCGCATCTTCGCGGGTCTTCCGCGCGGCGAATTGCGTACTTCTTGGCGAACTCCACGGAGCGGGACTGCATGACCTTCGAGCCGGCCGACGCCAGCTCCAGCATCTCGTCGTAGGAAATCTCGTTCAGCTTCTGGGCGGTCTTCACCACCCGCGGGTCGGCGGTGTAAACCCCGTCGACGTCCGTGTAGATCTCGCACTTGTCCGCCTTGAGGGCCGCCGCGAGCGCGATCGCCGTCAGGTCGGAGCCGCCGCGCCCGAGGGTCGTGATCTGGCCCTCCTCGTCGATCCCCTGGAAGCCGGCGACGATGACCACCCGCCCCGCCTTCAGGTCCTTCTCGATCGGCTTCGGGTTGATCGTCTTGATCTTGGCCTTGGTATAGCCCTTGTCGGTGAAGATGCCGGCCTGCGCGCCGGTGTAGCTGACCGCGTCCACGCCGATCGCATGGAGGGCGATCGCGGTCAGGGCGATCGTCTCCTGCTCGCCCACGGCCAGCAGCTGGTCGAGCTCGCGCTCGCTCGGCAGCGGGCTCAGGGCCTTGGCCCGGGCCAGCAGCTCGTTGGTCACGCCGGAGCGGGCCGAGACGACGATGACCAGCTCGTCGCCGCCCGCGCGCGAGGCGAGGACGCGCTGCGCCACGTTTTTGATCCGGTCGACGTCGCCAACCGACGTGCCGCCATATTTCTGGACGATGCGGGCCATGAAAGGGCTTAGCGGCGGTCGGCAAAATCGCCGATCCGCAGCAGCAGGGGTCGCTCGAGCACGCTCTCGAGGCGGCCGATCGCCTGCAGCGTGCTGCGGAGCGACTGCTCATCGCTCTCGTGGGTCGTCAGGACGAGCGAAGCCGCGCCCGGGCGCTCGGCCGCGTGCTGGATGACGGTCGCGATGCTCACCTTGCTCCGGGCCATCGCCGAAGCCACGCGGGCGAGGACGCCGGGCCGGTCCACGACCGTCAGCCGGACGTAGTAGCGGCAGCGGATGTGGCGGAGCGGCGCGGGGCGGCATTCGCCCGCCGGGGCCAGGCGCTCGCTCATCAGCCGGGCGCCCGCGCCCTGCCGGAGCAGGAGGGCCGCGTCCGCGAGGTCGCCGATCACGGCGCTGGCCGTGGCATCCTGCCCCGCGCCGCGGCCGATATAGAGGGTGGTCCCGACCACGTCGCCGGTGACCGAGACGGCGTTCAGGGCGCCGGCGACCGTGGCCATGACGCTGCCCGCCGGCACCAGGGTCGGGTGCACGCGGACGCTCAGCTCCCCGCGCGCGTAGTCGCGCTCGATGATCGCCAGCAGCTTGATGCCGTAGCCCAAGGCCGCCGCGTTCGCGAAGTCCGCCGGGGCGACCCGCTCGATGCCCTCCACGATCATCTGTTCGGGGCGGACCCAGACGCCATGGGCCAGCCAGGCGAGCACCGCCGCCTTGTGCGCGGTGTCCCAGCCCTGCACGTCGAGCGACTCGTCCGCCTCGGCGTAGCCGAGGCGCTTGGCCTCGGCCAGGACCCGCGCGTAGGGTGTCCCGCGGGCGGCCATCTCGGACAGGATGTAATTGCAGGTGCCGTTGAGGATGCCGAAGATTCGCGGGAACCGGTTGGCCACCAGGCCCTCCCGCAGAGCCTTGATGATCGGGATGCCTCCGGCCACGCTGGCCTCGAAGAGGAAGTGGCCGCCGTGCCGGCGCGCCGCCGCGAAGATTTCGGCGCCGTGGGCGCAGATGAGGGCCTTGTTGGCCGAGACCACGATCTTGCCCCGCGCCAGCGCCGCCAAGGTGACCTGGCGGGCCACCGTGGTGCCGCCGATCAGCTCGCAGACGATGTCGATCGCGGGATCACGCGCGATCGCGAGGGCATCGGTCGTCAGCCGCGCGGCCGGCAGCCGGACGCCGCGCACCTTGCGCAGGCTGCGGACGGCGGCCCGGCGCACGACCAGCCGCACGCCCAGCCGCGCCTCCAGGTCGCCGCGGGCGCGCTGGAGATGCTTCAGCACCCCCTGGCCCACCGTGCCAAGGCCGCAGAGGCCCACCGCTATGACCGGAACCGGCTCCGCCTTCATGCCTCGTCCTTTTTCTTCTGGAATTTGTTCTCCGTGCCCGCGATCAGCCGGCCGATGTTGGCCCGGTGCCGCCCGATGACGAAGAGCGAGATCAGCATGGCCGTGATCACGAGCAGCGGCCGCCCCTCGAAGATCAGGCATGCCGCCAGGGGCAGGGTCACCGCCGCGAGGATCGAAGCCAGCGAGACGTAGCCGGTCGCATAGAACGCCACCACCCAGACGATGGCCGCCACCAGGGTGCTGCTCGGCAGGAGCACCAGCAGGCCGCCGGTCCCGGTCGCGACGCCCTTGCCCCCCTTGAAGCGGGTGAAGCAGGAGAAGCTGTGGCCCAGCAGCGCCGCCGCGAGGCTGATCAGGCAGAAGATCGCATGCTGGTCGCGATGGAGCATGAGGGTCGCCAGGATCGGGCGGTGCAGGCCCACCAGGAGGGGCCAGCCGGCGGCGGCGGCGCCCTTCAGGACATCCAGCACGAAGACCAGGTTGCCCGGTCCCTTGCCCAGGACCCGGCGGACGTTGGTCGCGCCGGAGCTGCGGCTGCCGACCTCGAAGATGTTCACCCCGCGCAGCCGCGCCACGAACCACCCGAACGGCAGGGAGCCGAGCAGGTAGCCGAGCGCGGCAGCGACGAGATAGTTCACAGCTGGACGAATTTCGCCTGCTTGATGGCGGGATGGCCCTTGATCTCCCGCCGGGCGTTCTCGCTCGGCTCGGTGTCGACGCGGACGACCATGTAGGCGCTGCCGCCCGGGGTCAGCCGGCTGAGCGACATGTCGGCGATGTTGACGCTATCCTTGCCCAGGATGGTGCCGATCGTGCCGACCATCCCGGGCTGGTCGACGTTCTCAAGGACGAGCAGCTTGCCCTCGGCCGCGACCTCGACCTCGCGGCCGTTGATCCCGACGATGCGCGGCTGGTTGTGGGTGCCGATGAGGGTGCCGACCGCGGAGAAGCTGGCCCCGTCCGGGGCGGTCGCCTCGACCTGGATCAGCTCGGTGTAGTCGCTCGGGCTGGCCGACTTGACCACCTCGGCATGGATGCCGAGGCGCTGCAGAAAGACCGGCGCATTGACGAAATTGACCGCCTCGCCGCTGATCCGGCGCAGGAAGCCGCGCTCGATCGCGCGGGTGATCGAATTGACGTCCAGGTCGACGATCTTGCCCCAGTAGGTGATGCGGAGGGTCGCGATCTGCTGCGGGGCGATCTGCTGCACCAGGGTCCCCAGGCGGCTGCCGAGGTCCAGGTAGGGCCCGAGGGCCTCCAGCGCCGCGGCGTCGATCGAGGGCATGTTCACCGCGTTGCGGATGATGCCACCCTTGAGGACGTCGGCGATCTGCTCGGCGATCTCGACGCCGACGGCGTCCTGCGCCTCCGCGGTCGAGGCGCCCAGGTGGGGGGTCAGCACGACGTTGGGCAGCTTGCGCAGCTCGCTGTCGGCCGCCAGGGGCTCGTCCTCATAGACATCGAGGCCGGCCGCGGCCACCTGGCCGGACTTGAGGGCCGCCACGAGGGCCGCCTCCTTGATGATGCCGCCGCGGGCGCAGTTGAACACGCGGACGCCCTTGCGGGTCTTGGCAAAGGCCGCCTCGTCGATCATGTACTTGGTGTCGTCCGTCAACGGCATGTGCACCGTGATGTAGTCGGCCTGGGCCAGGAGCTCGTCGAGCGTCACCGCCTCGATCTGCATGGCCTTGGCGCGGGCGGGCGCGAGGTAGGGATCATAGGCCAGGACGCGCATCCCGAAGGCCTGGGCGCGCTTGGCGACCTCGCTGCCGATCCGGCCGAGGCCGACGATGCCGAGGGTCTTCCGGAACAGCTCGAGGCCCGAGAAGCTCTTGCGGTCCCACTGGCCGGCCTTCATCGAGGCCGCCGCCTGCGGCACGGGGCGTGCTCCGCAGAGGATATGCGTAAAGGTCAGCTCAGCCGTGGCGATCGTGTTGCCCGACGGGGTATTCATGACGATGACCCCCCGTTCGGTGGCGGCATCGACGTCCACATTGTCCACGCCGACCCCGGCGCGGCCCACGACCTTGAGGAGGGGGGCGGCCGCCAGGACCTCCGCCGTGATCTTGGTCTCCGAGCGGACCGCGATCGCCTGCACATCCTTCACCAGCTCAAGGAGCTTGGCGGGACTGGAGCCGTAGGCCTCCACGATGGTCAGGCCGGGCTGCTGACGCAGCCAGGCGACGCCTTTGGGTGAGATCTTGTCGGCGACGAGGATTTTCATGGGTACAAAATGCCCTTGAGAGAAAAGTCGTCCGGCCTGCCAAGCAAGGAAATCCCGGAACAGGGGTTTCTTTGGGGGCCAAGGCGCCTTTTTCGGGACGAATCGCTCGCCGGAACGCGCAGGCCGCACGGACGCAAAGTCAACCATGATTGGCAGTTGCAAGTTTCCCAGTCCGAACTAGGCGTTTTAGCGTCTCTCTCTATTCATGTGGATCGTCCGCCTCGCCCTTCGCCGGCCCTATACCTTCACCGTGATGGCGCTCCTGATCGTCATCCTGGGCCTTCTGGCTGGCCTGGGGATGGCCAAGGACATCTTCCCTTCGATCGACATCCCGGTGGTCAGCGTGGTCTGGAGCTACGGCGGGCTGACTCCCGACGAGATGGAAAAGCGGATCGTCTTTCTCTCCGAGCGCTCGATGACCACCACGGTCAACGACATCGAGCACATCGAGTCCAATTCGTACCTTGGCGTGGGGGTCATCAAGGTCTTCTTTCATCCCGGCACCAGCGTCGATGCAGCCGTCGCCCAGGTGACCGCCGCCAGCCAGAATGTGGTGAAGCAGATGCCCCCGGGCTCCACCCCGCCCCTGATCATCCGCTATAGCGCCACCAACGTGCCGGTGCTGCAGCTCGGCATCGGCAGCCGGACGCTCTCCGAGCAAACCCTCTTCGACACCGCCCTCAATTTCGTGCGGGTGCCGCTGGCGACCGTCCAGGGCGCCTCGATGCCGCTGCCGAGCGGCGGCAAGCAGCGCCAGATCAACATCGATATCAATCCGCGTGCCCTCCAGGCAAACGGGTTGACCCCGGCGGACGTGAGCAACGCGATCAACGCCCAGAACCTCACCTTCCCTTCCGGCACGGTGAAGGTCGGCGACCACGAATACGGGGTCCGGCTGAACAACAGCCCGGATCTGGTCGCCGAAATGGGCAATTTCCCGATCAAGCAGGTGAACGGCGCCACGATCTACATCCGCGACGTGGCCCAGGTCCGCGACGGCAACTCGCCGCAGACCAGCATCATTCGCCAGGACGGCCGCCGCGGCGTCCTGCTGACCGTCATGAAAAGCGGGGGCGCCTCGACCCTGGACATCATCCGCCGGGTCAAGGCGGCGCTCCCCCGGGTCCGGTCCACCCTGCCGGCCGCGATCAACGTGGTGCCGCTCCTCGACCAGTCGATCTTTGTCCGCGCTTCGCTGAACGGGGTGATCCGCGAGGCCATCCTCGCCGCCCTGCTGACCGCGGCCATGATTCTCCTCTTCCTCGGCACCTGGCGGAACACGCTGGTCGTCGCCCTCTCGATCCCGCTCTCGATCTTCTGCTCGGTGATCTGCCTGGCGATCTTCGGCCAGACGATCAACGCGATGACCCTGGGCGGCCTGGCGCTCGCCGTCGGCATCCTGGTCGACGATGCGACCGTCACGATCGAGAACATCGAGCGCAACCACGCGCTGCACAAGACCTTGGTGCGGGCGATCCTCGACGGCGCCGAGCAGATTGCCG